>JAWALG010000006.1:0-41131 GCA_038886995.1 Candidatus Iainarchaeum sp. | reverse complement strand
AAGGTATTGTTGGCAAAACCTCATTTGAGATGAATGCATCTGCTTCATATGACCCTGATGGCACAATAGTTGATTATAATTGGGCTTTTGGAGATGGTAACACTACTGCTGGGGGGGAAGCAACACATAAAAGGGTATTTTATACATATTACAGCAGCGTTGCTGGGAGTCAAACATTTACAGTTACACTAACAGTGAGGGACAATAGCGGAAATGTTTCGCAGACAAGCAGGGATGTAAATGTAAAGAACAGTCCACCGAAAGCAACATTCAGTGCAGTACCCCTGCAAGGAGTAAAGCCATTGACAGTAATATTTAAGGCGACTGCAAATGATGATGATGGACATGATGTTGAATGTGAGTGGAACTTTGGTGATGACACTTCAGCAAGCGGCTGTGAAAGCATACACACCTACTATAATGCTGGTAGCTATATCCCAAGACTTACTGTAAGAGATGAATTTGGTGCAGAAAGCAGTTACAATCTTGACATATTCGTTTACATGGTAAAAGCAGCAACTAATTTAACTGTTAGAAACACCAAAGTCGGGGAAGATACAATTGCAACTGTATACTGCACTGAAGGTGTGAACCAAAACGTAGATTTTATTATTGTATACCCTGATGGAAATGAAAGGGGCATTATTGGGGGTGTGCCTTGCAGTTTAAATGGCGAGACTACAATATTGCTTGGAAATAACTTTACGATTAGTGGTACATACATGGCAAAGGTCGTTATACCGGATTGTGAAGGAATAGAATGTAGCAAGACTACTTCTTTCAATGTTTATGAGGAAGTCGAAGTAGAAACTTTTGAGATGAATATATTTGCAGTTGTTGCAGTTTCACTAGTTGCACTTTTAATAACGAAATTAGAAGTGAGGACTTCCGGCAAAAGATGAGCAGAGAAAGTTCAAAGAAGGTTAAAAGGCTTTCTGCTTTGGATTGATAGTGGTTTGGTTGTTTTCTATTATATAGCTATTTTAATGAAGTTATCGTTAGTGTTGTGTTCTTAGCACAAGTAAGGCATGAAATTAGGAACATATCAAGTGGTTTTTTTGTTTGCGGTTTTACACTTGATGTTGGCTTGTTTAGAATCATGAACTTTTCAACGCTGCCAGGCCTTAAAGAACGTCTTTCAATTAGTGAATTGCTGCCATCAGCATAAGGTGATATCAGTACTATCTGATGTGTCTTATTAAAATCCTTGTTGAAAATTGCAATCCTTGAAAGGCTGTTCTTTGCCAAATCTAACTTGCTTTGTGAGAAACCGCCGTTCTCTATCACGATAGACACATCAAAAACATCAACCTTCTCGGTTGAAGCTATTTGCTTTGTCTGTTCCTGTTGCTGTGAAGATGACAAAAAGTTCAGAAGAACAAGAAGTGTTAAAAGAAATGCGGCAATGCCCAACACAGCAAGCTTAATTATCTTAATTGGCAACTGCATAAAATCAAAAAAATATTATTAGCATAATTATTAAAATAACAACATATATTGTTTTTATTGGCAAATAATAAGTAAATTAACAAGTAAAGAACAATGAAGGGGCGATGATGAAATCCTTAAAGAAGATTATCGTGCTTTTATTTCTATTTTCATTTAGTGCTTTAGCCGCCCAGATGCAAGTTTGCTTTGAAGATGCAATTGCTGCTAAATCAAAGGCAGAACTTGCCTGTAACGCATTGTGTAAAGATTTCTGTGAATGTGAAGTTGCAAACTATTGCATTAGCGTCGAGCAAGGTGCTTGCGATGCGCTTTGTACCCCTAAGGACAACTGCATTGCATGTTATAAGCCGACATTTTGCAGGTGTAATGCAGGGACAATAAGCGCCGAACCATTTGTTTTTAGCGCTTGTGAACAAGAGCCAAAGTGCTATAACAGAATCGTTTGCGAGGGCAATAATTGCACTGAGAAGTCAGATGTTTGGATTTATGATAGCTGCAATGGCTGGCTAAATGAAAAGGAAGATTGCAATGTTTTGAGCAAGCCAACTGAATGCAGAGAATGGAAGTGCGTTACCCAGGGGAAAGCCAAAACTCAAAAGGTCAGGTATGGAACGAAAGTAGAGGGCTATTGCAACGCTGGCAAATGCACTTCGAAGATAAACAATAAAAGATGCGAGAGTTTTGATTGCCCATATGGTTGTTCTGAAATAGAAGGAATAGGAAACTGTAACCCTAAAGCAGTGATAAAAACAATTCCTTTTGGAAGTGGTAGAAATGTTGAGATATCTGTAGGTCAAAGCGTTATTTTTGATTGTAGTGAAAGTCATGATCCGGAAGCTACTGATATTATATGCAAATGGGATTTTGGTAACTATGGTTCAGCAACTGGTACTACTGTAACTAAATCTTTCACAAAGGAAGGTTCCTATGTTGTAAAGCTTACGGTTTCTGACACAGCCGGGGCTGTAGATTCGACAGAAATTATGCTGAATGTCGTTTCAAGTAATTGGCCCCCAACTGCCTGCTTTGAAATAACTCCTGAAGAAGGCATTGTGGGCATTACAGAATTCACCTTTGATGCTAGTTGCTCTAGTGACGCTGATATTGGTTTAGGTGACTTTGTTTCAAAATACGAATGGGACTTCGGTGATGGAAGCATTGCTACTGGAAAAAAAATAACTCACAAATATACAAAAAAGCCAATAAATGACGAGGCAATTTTTAATGTGAAGCTAACGGTTAAGGATTCTGGGCTTGGTTCAACAGTCATGTCATCAATGCAAGTAAAAAGCGTTACTGTAAAAAACAATCCACCAAAAGCCAATTTCAAAGTTGAGCCAAGTGAAGGAAAAGCCCCTCTAACGGTTGAATTTTCTGTTGAAGAATCAGAACAAGATGGCCATTTTACAACATACGAATGGGACCTTGGAAATGGGATAAAGAAAGAAGGTAAAAACGCTTTATACAGGTATAATGAAATTGGCACCTACACTGTAAAGCTAAAAGCAATTGACGAATATGGCGCTTATAGCGAATCCAGCCAAACTATAAATGTATATTCATTTAGGGGTATAACTGCTCTTGGGGCTGAAAATGTCATCATGGGTGAAAGCACAACAATATTTGTCGACTGCACTGGGGCTCAAACAGCAGACATTATAGTCAAGAGGGGGCAGTATGCAACAACAATACAGAATGTTATATGCGGCACACACACAAGCTATGGCCCATTGCAAGAAAAAGGAGAGTATGAAGTAATTGCGAGCTTAAAGAATTGCACTGAAGCGGAGTGCACAAAGAGAACATCATTTAATGTTGTTGAAATGGAAGTTGCAAGAAGTAGTAGCGCTCCTGAAATAACACCAGGCATTGTAATACTGGTCTCTTTTATCGTTTTAGCAATAGCAAGAAAAGGTAAAAAATAAGTTATTGACTTAGAGGTGGTTCCTTGGCTCTTAAGAAAGTAGGTGAGAATGTTTGGGAGGTTGAGAAAGAAGGCCAGATGCGGGTAAATGCTAGAATTTATGCATCAGAAGATATGATTAAAGAGCTAATCGAAGAGGAAAAAAGCCAAGAAAGTACGATAAGACAGCTAAAGAATGTTGCATGCCTACCAGGAATTAAAAAGCACGCAATTGCACTTGCTGACTGTCACCCGGGTTATGGAGCACCAATAGGCAGTGTAGCAGCAATGGACCTAAGTGAAGGCGTTATAGCATTTGGCTTAGTTGGGTTTGATATAAATTGTGGCGTTAGGACATTAAAGACGCCACTTTCTTTGGAAGATATTGAAAAAAAGAAGGAATCTTTGGCAGAAGCGCTCTTTGCAGGAATACCTGCTGGGCTGGGTTCTAAAGGCACTATAAAAT
Source organism: Candidatus Iainarchaeum sp. (assembly GCA_038886995.1). Lineage (GTDB taxonomy): Archaea > Iainarchaeota > Iainarchaeia > Iainarchaeales > DTGL01 > DTGL01. The sequence continues at coordinate 37,313 of JAWALG010000006.1, read as the reverse complement.
TTTCTAGTGGCGAAATAGATGAAATACTTGAAAAAGGCGCTCAGTATGTTGTTGAGAAGGGCTATGGCTTTAAAGAGGACTTGGAATACATTGAAATGAAAGGTTCGGCAAAAAATGCATTGCCTGACGCTGTTTCGCTTAGAGCCAAACAAAGGCAGCATATGGAAATTGGAACACTTGGATCAGGAAATCACTATATAGAGGTGCAATATGTAAGCAAAATCTTTGATACGGAAACAGCCAAAGATTTTGGGATTTTCCAAAATCAGATTCTTATAAGCATACATAGCGGTAGTAGAGCTTTGGGGCACCAAATAGGAATGGACTATATAAACATATTGAAGAAAGCTACAGAAAAATACAACATAAAGCTCTTAGATAAAGAGCTTGTAAATGCACCAATACAAAGCGAGGAAGGAAGAAATTACCTTGGGGCTGTAAATGCTGGCATAAATTGTGCCTTCGCTAACAGACAGGTTCTTGGGCATTTAGCAAGGTGCATAGTTGCAAAAAAATTTGGGCTGAGCGAAAAAGAGGTAACTGTGCTTTATGATGTTGGACATAACACTGCAAAGATTGAAAAGCACAAGGTTGATGGCTCTGCAGTCGAGCTTCTTGTACAAAGAAAAGGTTCAACAAGAGGTTTCGGCCCTGATCACGAAGAACTGCCAAAGGAATACAAAAAAGCAGGACAACCAATATTAGTTGGCGGCACAATGGGCACCGCAAGTTACATATTGGCTGGCACTGAGAGAGGAATGCTAGAATGTTTTGGTTCCTCAGTGCATGGCGCTGGGCGAAAGATGAGTAGGACTGCTGCAATAAAGAGCTTCAAAGGCACAAAGATAATAGCAGATTTGAGGCAAAAAGGCATCATACTTAAGGCACACTCAATGGAGGGTGCAGCAGAAGAAGCACCACAAGCTTACAAAGACATTGACTCAGTTGTTAATATTATGCATAATGCGGGAATAAGCAGGAAGGTCGCGCAGCTAAGACCGCTTATATCAGTAAAGGGATGAATCATTTTTTTACTTTTTAACGATAAAGAGGAAAAACTTAAATAAGGTTCGCATTAATATTTACATATGCTGCCAAGTAAAGCCAAAGGCATTGCTTTATTAATTGTGTTCTCCATAACTGCCTTGGTCCGACCTGTTTTTTCATCGAGTTGCTGTTGCACCACAACAATTAAGCCCGTGGTGCAAAGTTGCAACTTTTATATTGAAACTGAAGAAAGCACAGAAATAAATGGTTGTGGCTTTTTGAATCTTAAGATACAAAACTTCAGCCATGAAGACGCGAGGATAACCATAAGGGCTGAAGGTGCTGACATTGACACTATCTTTTACTTTGTGCCTGCGCAAACAGCAGTGGATAAAAAACTATTTGTTAGAGTTACTTCAAACAATGCAAAAATTGTGTTAAACGCTGATTTGGGGTGTTGTGGAAGCAGAACTAAAGAGATAAAAATATTGGGCTTGCCTCAGGCAAACTTAACGGCACAAAAAGATACACCTTTAGTGGACTCAGAGCCTGAAAAAATAGAACCTGGGCCAGCATTGGTTTTGCCGAATCTCGAGCTCTATTATTCTATTGGCAAACAAAAAAATACAACATATGTTGATGTTAGCCTTAGAAACGCTTCTGAGCTTAACGTTGTTGGAACTCTGTTCGCTGATGTTCCAGATGGTTATAGAAGCAGCACCCATTCTGTTGAATTGGCGCCTTTCGAAGAAAAGAGCTTCAGGGTTTGGATTTACTCTGACAGTAAAGATGAAAATTTTAGTTTTGACCTTGTTTTTGCACTGGCAGAATTTTCATTCAGGGAACGGGTCTATGTGGAAGCAAAAGAAAAGAGCCCATTTGCCCCATTAATAGCACTTTTTTCCTATGAAAATCTCCATCTTTTGCTGACTGTTGGGATTTTGTTTATAATTTTGTTGCTTGTGCTTGCTGTGCTAAGGAAAAAGCCAAAGCACAGAAAAAAGCTTGAGTGGGAATAGGTTTGCTTTTTTTGAAGGAGTTAAAGCACAAGGTTTTTAAATTAATTCTCGCAATTGTTTATTATTATTTGTGCAAGCACACTGTGCCCCAATATAAGCACCATTGGGACATAAATGCTGTAGCTTGCTTCTTTTAGGCGTATGCCTAATTGCGGTGCAATGAATGACAAAAAAGCACAAACCCAGAAGCGGTAGCTTGGCTTTTTATCCGCGCAAACGCGCAAAAAGAGAGACGCCAGTATTTAAAACCTATTTAGAAAAAGAGACAAAAGAAGCAAAGCCAATGAATTTCTATGGCTATAAGGTTGGCATGACTCACGTAATTTTCACGGATCCACACAAAGGCAGCCCAACATACAACATGAATGTTGCTAAAGCAGTTACTATAGTTGAAACGCCGCCAGTTTTTGTTTTTGGGGTTAGGGCGTATGAAAAAACATTTGAGGGCCTAAGGGCAATTGGCGATGTGCTTTGCGAATCTATGCCAAAGGAACTTTCAAGGAAGGTTATAACATTAAGCCCAAAAAAGAAAGGCACAGAGCAAAAAGAGCCGGCTAAAGGCAAAGAATCTGACTTTAAGGGCATTGCAACTGTTGAGAAAATGGTAAAGGAAGGCAAAGTTTCAGAGATTAGGCTTCTTGCGTGTCTGCAGCCAAAGCTTACATCAATTGGCAAGAAAAAGCCAGAGATTGTGGAGATTGCTCTAACAGGCCCTGTTGAGGAACAATTGAAATATGCTTCATCCAAGCTTGGGAAAGAAATTAGTGTAAAAGAAATATTCTCAGAAAATGAGTTTGTGGATATAAAGGCGGTAACCAAAGGCAAGGGCTTCTCAGGTGTTGTTAAAAGATTTGGGGTCAAAACACACAGGCCAAAATCAAAGAAAAGGAAAACTGTCGGTTCTTTGGGACCAATAACACCTGGCACGGTTCAATGGACTGTTGCAAGAGCCGGCCAATTGGGTTACCAGACAAGAACGGAATACAATAAAAGAATACTTAAGATAAGTGACGAAAAGCTAGTGCCGAGAAGTGGTTGGAAAAATTATGGTGAAATAAAAAATGAGTATTTAATTGTTGAAGGTTCAGTGCCTGGGCCTTCAAAAAGGTGCATAGCAATGCGCCAAGCATTAAGGCAGCATGCAGAAAATCGCTTTGCTTACGAGGTGAACTACATTGCAGCCAAGCAGTAAAAAGCAAGGCAATTCTCTAAAGGTACCTGTATATGACCTGAATGGAAAAGCTATCCGTGAGATTATTTTGCCGGATGTATTTAAGCATGACCTGGAGCCGGAGATTATAAGAAGAGCAGTACTTTCAATACAGTCAGCAAGAAGGCAAAAAAAAGGTGTTAAGCCAGGAGCTGGAATGAAGGTAGCAGAATACAGAGGAAGAAGGGCTTTGCCAGCACAGAACAGAGGCATAAATGTTGAGCATGCAAGACTTCCACGACTGAAGAACAGGGGTTCTTTGCTTGCAAGCCGTGTAGGCAATGTGCCACAAGCTGTTGGCGGCAGAGCAGCGCATCCACCAAAGGTTGAAAAAATAATATTTGAGAAGATAAACAAGAAGGAGAAGAAAAAAGCGCTAATGAGCGCAATAGCTTACACTAAAGAAATTGAGTATGTTGCTAAAAGACACAGAGTAGGAAAGGAAGTCGCTCTCCCTATTGTAGTTGACAACTCAATTGAGGGGCTTAAAAAAACTAAGGATATTATAGAATTGTTTTCAAAGATAGGGCTTTTAGAAGACATTGAGTATGCTAAAGAAAAAACAAAAAGAAAATCAGGCAAAGGCAAAACTAAAGGCCGTGGCATAAAAAAGAAAAAAAGCGTTCTTATAGTAACCTCAAAAGAATGTCCTGCATATAAGGCTGCCAGGAACCTTGTTGGTGTAGACATAGTGCCCTTCAGAAAGCTCAATGCTGAATTGCTAGCACCTGGGGGCCAACCAGGTAGGCTATCAGTTTGGAGTGAAGATGCAATAAAAAAAGTTTCTGAGTGGTTGAAATGAAGAAAGTTTCCGACGAAGCAAAAGCCAAAGAAAGCAATGCTAGGGCAACCGTGAAAGCCGAAAAGGAAATGAATAAGAAATCACGAGCTGTTGCAAAAGAAGCGGTAAAAAAAGCAGGGGCGGCTAATGATAAAAAGATTGATGAGGAGGGGGATGCTAAAGAGGCAAGTAGCAAAAAAGAATACTCTGCTGAAGTTTCTTCAAATTTCCTGGATTTCATGGTGAGACCTCTTGTTTCAGAGAAAGCAGTTGACATGGTGGAGAAGGAAAATAAAATTACATTCATAGTAAAGAAGGAAGTTAGCAAAGCTGAAATAAAAAAGATTTTTGAGGGTGAATTTAAGGTAAAAGTAGATAAAATAAATGTGATAAACGACATGAAAGGCCAAAAAAAGGCAATAATAAAGATAAATAAAAATTATAAGGCAAGTGATATTGCAATGAAACTCGGGCTATTGTGATTATTATGGGTAAGAGGATTAGGGCTCAAAGGCTTGGAAAAGGCGGACCGCCTTACAAGGCAAGGAAACAAGGCCGCATAGATGTTAAGTATATGAACATAACGGCTGAAAACATTAGGGGGCAAGTTGTAGAACTTTTTAAAGAGCCAGCGAGGGATGTCGTAGTTGCAAAAGTAAAGCTTGAAAATGGCAAGGACTTTTATATGCTTGCACCAGAAGGCCTATTTGAAGGAGAGCACATAGAAATTGGAGAAAAGGCAGATGTTTCCTTAGGCAACATACTTCCTCTTAAAAGCATTCCTGAAGGATGTCCAATATTCAACATTGAAATAGAGCCAGGCGACGGCGGCAAGCTTGTCAGGTCATCTGGCAGTTATGCACTATTGGTTGAAAAAAGGGGAAATAAAGCCATGATAAAAATGCCTTCGGGCAAATCAAAAGAAATCTCAGGGGATTGCTATGCTACAGTTGGCTGCTTAAGCTGTGGTGAACGTGTTGACAAGCCATTTGTGAAAGCTGGCAAAGCTTACCACCATTACAGGGCAAAAGGAAAGAAATCTTTCAGAGTTAGGGGCGTTGCGATGAACCCGATTGACCATCCATTCGGAGGATCACAGCACCATGTGGGCAAAAGCAAAAGTGCAAAGCGTGGTGCACCGCCAGGAAGAAAAGTTGGACAGATTGCTGCTAGAAGGACTGGAAGGCGTAAAAAGTAAAGGTGAATAAAATGGAAAAAACATTTACATACAGGGGCAAAACAATTGAAGAAATGAAAAGTATGACCTATCAGGAGTTTGCAGCACTTTGTAACTCTAGAGCCAGAAGAAGTCTCTTGCGCCATGGCATAGACAAGGGGCTTGAGAAGAGAATATTAGAGGCAAGAAAGTTAATGGAAAAAAATGTGAAAGATATAAAGCCAATAAGAACTCACAGACGCGACACTGTTGTTGTGCCTCAAATGCTTGGCCTTAAGTTTGGCGTTTACAATGGAAAGGAGTTTACTGTAGTTGAAGTTGTACCCGAAATGCTTGGACACTACTTAGGGGAATTTGCACTTACAAGAAAGAGGTTAAAGCACGGCAAAGCCGGGATAGGTGCAACAAGATCCAGCACAGCAATTGCAAGGAAGTGATGACTTGGTAAAGATGAGTTACCAGATAAAAGATTTTGATGAGAAAAGTACAGCAAAAGCCATGCTTAAGAACAGGCCAATAAGCTTGAAATATGCAACAGAAATATGTAATCAGATAAAAGGACTACCTGTTGAAAAAGCAGAGAAGATACTGCAAGAAATATCTGAGATGAAGCAGTATCTGCCTCTAAAAAAGTATCACAAAAAAGTACCACACAGGAAAGGAAAAGCAATTAATGGCCAAAAGGCAGGGCGCTACCCAATAAATACCTGCAAGGCCTTTCTCGAATTAATTTCTTATGCAAAGGCGAATGCTGAAAACAAAGGCCTTGATACTGAAAAGCTCATAATAAAGCATTTATTTGCCAGTCAGGGCTACAGGCGTTTCTCAATGCAACCTAAAGGCAGGATTGCTGGCAAGAGGAGAAGAAAGAAAAGTACTCATATTGAGATTGTACTCCAAGAGGTTAAATCATGATAGAGAAGCACTTTGTAAGGCAGGGTCTCAAAAAAATGATGTTGGAGAAATACTTGGAGCCGGAGCTTAGATCTGCTGGCTTCATAGGCGTGGATGTCATAAAAACACCGATTGCTACAAGAGTAATTGTAATGGTAACCAAACCAGGAATTGCGATAGGTAAAAAGGGCAAAGCAATAAAAAATCTTACAAAGGAGCTTGAAGAAAAGTTTGGATATGAAAACCCGCAAATAGAAGTGCAAGGCGTAAATAATCCTGAACTAAATGCAAAGGCCTGTGTTGACAGAATAAAAACACTTATTGAAAAAGGATATTCTTGGAGAAGCGTTGTTTATAGGGTTGTGGAAGACGCAATCTCAAATGGCGCACAAGGCATAGAAGTTGTGCTTCAAGGTGTTTTGGCTGGAAAGGGTAACAGAGCAAAGCATGAAAGAATTGCGAAAGGTTATATGAAAAAAGCTGGAGAGCAAGCTTACTTAGTTGACTACGCAAAAGGGGTTGCAGTGCCAAAGATTGGTGCGATAGGTATTAAGGTGAGAATTATAAGGCCTGGCGTCGTGTTCCCTGATAAAAGGAAGTTAAGCGATATTATAAAAGCTAAGACGGATATAAAAGGTGGTGGAGAAGCTGGTGAAAAGAAAGATGTTGCTGAAAGCGTAACAAAAGAAGGCATTGAAAAAAAGGTAGAGCAAGAAGAAGTAAATGCTGAGAAGGCTGAGCCGAAGGAAGAAGAAGTGCTGGATAAAGAGACCGCTGGGGTAGAAACGAAGGAAGAGGTGCATGAATTAGTTGAAGCGGAAGGTGCAAAATGAAGGTGTATTAGATGAAAGCATCAGAGATAAGAGCTTTGAGCGACAACGAGCTGTTAGAAAAACTTGCAGCATTAAGGCGTGAGCTCTCGAAAGAAAAGGCAACTGTGGCTTCAAAAACAAGACCTGAGAAACCGGCAAAAATAAAGAACATCAGAAGGGATATTGCAAGAATACTCACAATAATGAACGAAAGAAAGATAGCAAACGCAAAGAAAAATGCTCAAAAGAAGGAGGTGGAAAAATAAGCATGCCCGATATCTGCCCAAAATGTGGGCAGCCAAAAGAACTTTGTGTCTGTGGAGAAATAGCAAAAGAGCAGCAAAAGGTAAGCATACAGGTTACAAAAAGGCACTTTGGAAAAATGGTGACGCTTATAAGTGGGTTTGACAAAAGCGTTGACATTGAGGAAATTGCAAAGCAGATGAGAAAAAAACTTGCTTGCGGTGGAACGGTTAAGAATGGTGTAATTGAGTTGCAGGGAAACCAAAAGGAAAGAGCCAAGGAGCTTTTGAAAAAGATTGGCTATAATGAAGCTTTGCTAGAAGGTTAAAAAATGGTTAAGAACAAGGCAATGATTAGGGAGATTATCGGCCTTAGAGCAAAAGTTTTGGAAAGCTCTGATAAAGGCCGTGTAGGCATATCAGGAGTTATAATCGATGAAACCAAGAACACAATAACAATTGAAAATAAAGGTGAAAAGAAAATTTTGCCAAAAGCTGAAATAGTGATTGAGGTTGAAGATTGTGGTGAAAAAATTGTTCTGGACTGCAGGAAGATGTTGTTTAAGCCAGAGGATAGGATAAAGAGATGCTGGGGTGAACAAAATGGTTGAAAAGGTATGCAATGACAAAAAGTGCCCATACCATGGAAAAGTCACAGTTAGAGGGGACTACCTAGAAGGAAAAGTCATAAGCGCAAAGACAAAGAAAACCGTTACTGTTGAAAGGCCACTAATAAAATACATTAAGAAATACGAAAGGTATGCAAAAGCAAGGTCTAGGATTCATGCACATAATCCGGACTGTATAGGTGCTAAAGTTGGGGATATGGTCCTCATAGGGGAAACGAGAAAACTTAGCAAGCATAAGTCATTTGTTGTGTTGAAGGTTTTGAGTGATAAAAAATGAAAGCGATTAGTGCTGTCCAGGTTAGGAGCTTAACACAGAAGAGCAGATGCGTTTGCGCAGACAATTCTGGAGCCAAGGAAGTTGAAATCATATCAGTCATAGGCCACAAAACAAAAAAGAGAATGAACCCAAAAGCGGGGATTGCTGATCTTGTGATAGTCGTTGTAAAGAAAGGAAAGCCAGACATAAGGAAAAAGGTGGAAAGGGCTGTGATTGTGAGAATCAAAAAAGAATACAGGCGTGCTGACGGAACAAGGATAAAATTTGAGGACAATGCTGTTGCCCTAATAGATGAAAAAGGAATGCCTAAAGCAACTGAGATTAAAGGGCCTATTGCTAAGGAAGCAGCTGAGAGATGGCCAAAGTTGGCAGGGATTGCCCAGCAAGTAGTGTAGGTGTAAATATGGTATCGAAAAAACCGGAAAAACAAAGAAAGAAAATTAAGGAGATGCCATTGCATCAGAGAAAAAAGATAGTTTCAGCGCACTTAAGCAAAGAGCTCAAGGAGGAGCTCAAAAGAAGAAGCTTGCCCGTTAGAAAAGGTGACACTGTGAAAATAGTGAGGGGTTCATTTAAAGGCAAGAGCGGAAAAGTTTCAAAGGTGAACGTTAGGAAAGGTTTTGTTTATATTGAAAAGATTGTCAGGAAAAAAGCAAATGGCGCTGAAGTTCAAGTGCCAATAAATGCATCTAACCTCATCATAACATCACTCGAAAGGTCTGATGAAAAGAGGTTCAAGAAGAGGTGAGCGCATGGCCAAAAAGGGTGGCGACAAAAAGATGAAAAGGCATAAAGCACCGAAAACAATGCACTTACTGAGGAAAGAGAAAAAGTTTGCACTCAGCCCAGAGGTTGGTCCACACAGCAAAGAAAGGTCAGTACCTCTTGGGTATATATTAAGAGATTGCCTAAAAGTTGCTTCAAATGCAGTAGAAGCTAAGAAAGTCCTGAATGATGGCAAGGTTAGAATAAATGGCATTGTCAGGAAATCTTTGCGCTTTCCAGTGGGTTTATTTGACTTTGTATCAGTGGATGGGCTCAGTCATGAATATAGGATGCTCTTCGATGCAAAAGGTCGCCTATATCCTGAAAAAATAGATAAGAAAAGTGTAGAGCGCATAAGACCTTCAAAAATTATCAGAAAAACCATTGAAAAGAAAGGGAGGATCAAACTGACTACAGATAATGGGAATAACTACATTGTGGAGGGTAAACTTGCTTCAGATGCAAAACCAAATGATACGCTACTCATAAAAATACCGGAAGATGAAATAAAAGAACTCAAGAAAATGGAAGTTGGAGCCAAGGTTTACATAACTGCCGGGCCACATGTTAGCAAGCAGGCAGTGATAAGCAGCATCAAACCAAGTACTGCTAAAAGTGGAAAGGTAGTAGTAATTAAGCAGGGTTCAAATGAATTCGAAACAACTGTGAAAAATGTTGTGGTAATAGAATAAGAGTGGTTTTATGGACATGCGAGAAATAATGATTGACAAAGTTGTAATAAACATTGGCGTAGGCGAGTCTGGCGAAAAATTGCAAAAAGCACACAAAGTCCTAGAAGAGATCACAGGTGCTAAAGCGGTCAGAACAAAAGCAAAGGTTAGGCAACCAAAATGGGGCATAAGGCCAGGTCTTGAGATAGGAGTAAAGACCACGCTTAGAAAAGAAAAAGCAATGGAGTTTCTAAAAAGAGCGCTTGCCGCAAAGGGGTTTAAGATAAGCAGAAGCCAATTCGACGAAAACGGCAATTTTGCTTTTGGCATAAAAGAGCACATTGAAATGCCTGGGACAAAATATAATCCACAGCTTGGGGTTTTTGGGTTTGATGTGATTGTTGCATTGAGAAGGCGAGGTTACCGCGTAAAGTTCAGGAGGTATAACAAAAGCAAGATTGGTAAAAAGCATAGAATAACAAAAGAAGAAGCAATTGAGTACGCTACAAAAAAACTTGGAATAAGGGTGGGTGAATGAGCAAGAAGATAGTCAGGAGGAAGTGGAGGAAGAGGTGCTCCATTTGCGGCACATACGCTGGTGTGATGAACCGCTATGGCTTAGTTATGTGCTGGCGTTGCTTTAAGCATAATGCCGAAAAAATAGGCTTTAGAAAATATGATTAGGTGGAAAACATGCAGCTAGATACTGTAGCAAATGCATTAATAACAATAAAAAACAGTGAGAGAGCCGCAAAAGATGAATGCATATGTAAACCAACTTCCAACTTACTTGAAAAAGTACTGGAAATAATGAAAAATAATAGTTACATTTTGGATTACAAGTATGTTGATGACAAAAAAGGCGGTTACTTTGTGGTCAAGCTTGCACACACCATAAACGAATGTAAAGCAATAAAGCCAAGGTACAAGACAAAGAAGCATGAATTTGAGAAATTCGAAAAAAGATACTTGCCAAGTAGAGAAATTGGGATACTAATAGTAAGCACATCGCAAGGTGTCATGACTCACCGCGAGGCAAAGGAAAAAGGTGTTGGTGGAAGGCTTTTGGCCTATGTGTATTAAGGTGGAAGAATGGAAAGAAGGGTTTTGGTTCCAAGTGGATTTGAAACAGAGGTATCGAACAATACAGTAACCATAACGCATAATGGCAAAAAGGAGAGCAAAAGCTTTAGGGCAAGGGTCATCGATATAAGCAAAGAAGGGAATGAAATAGTGATAAAAGGCAAAAACCAAAAAAGAAAGACAACAGCTATTGTTAACACGACTAAGAAGTGCATAGAAAATATTATTCAGGGCCTTAAGTATGGTTATGAAGCTAAGATGAGGATTGTACATGTACACTTTCCAACAAATGTTCAGATTTCTGGAAGAGAGATTATAATAAACAACTTTCTTGGGGAAAAGAAGCCAAGAAAGGCAAAAATTGTTGGTGATAATACCACGGTAGAGCTAAAGGGGAAAGAAATTATAATAAAAGGCAATAACAAGGAGCATGTTGGTCAAACCGCTGCAAACATAGAAAAAGCTACAAAAGTAACAAAAAAAGACCTGAGGATATTCCAGGACAGTATATACTTAGTAGAAAAAGCAAGGCTTTTGAAGTCGGAGTGAGTTGATAATTGTGGATAAAGAAAAAAAGGCGGAACTTTCAAAGACAAAAAAGCTAATAAAGAAAAAGAGAAAGCCAACATTCAGAGGTCACTTTGGAAAACGCTCGGTTAGGAGAAAAAGCAAGGAGAAATGGAATAAGTGGCGCTATCCGAAAGGAGCCGACTTTAACTTTGAAAAAGCAGATGGTAAGAAGCCGAGATCTGGCTACAGAACACCAAAAAAAATAAGAGGTCTTCACCCCAGTGGCCTGAAAGAAGTTCTCATAAACAATCTTAAGGAACTAGAGCAAATTAAAGACACAAATTGTGTTGTTAGGATCTCTGGAAAAGTTGGGCTAAAGAAAAGGGCAATACTAATAAAGAAAGCATTGGAGAAAAAGCTCAAGGTTATTAATGCGTGATTTTTATGAGGTCTGAAAAAGCAAGGGAAATTGCATCAAGGCTCTTAAAGGTTGGCAAGAGCAAGATCTGGATAAATCCAGACGAATTAAATGCAATAAAAGAGGCAATAACAAAGGAAGATATAAGAGAGCTCATAAGAAAAGGTTCTATAAAGAAGATACAAAAAAATTGGCAAAGCAAAAGTCGCGCAAGAAAGCTAAAGCTTCAGAAGGAAAAAGGCAGAAGAAGGGGGAAGGGAAAAAGGAAGGGTAAGAAGAGTGCAAGAGTAAAAAGAAAGTTGGGCTGGATTGCAAATGTTAGAGCTCAAAGAAACTTGCTTAGGAAACTCAAAAAAGAGATGCCTGATAAATTTAAGGTTTTGAGATACCGAAAATTGTACAATATGGTAAAAGGGGGTTACTTCAAGAGCAAGAGCCACCTCGAGCGCTACATCAAGGAGGGTAAGTGATGACAAGCACAAGAAAAGTTCCATTTGCAAGGAGAAGAAAAAAGAAGACAAACTACATAAAAAGGCTGGCTTTGCTAAAGTCCGGGAAAGACAGGCTCGTCTTTAGGAGATCTAACAAGAGCTGCATTGTTCAGTTAGTTAAATACGCTCCTAAAGGAGACCAAACAATTGTACATGTAAATTCAAAAAATCTCGCTAAGTATGGTTGGCCAGGAAAGGCAAACTTACCAAGCGCCTACCTTTGTGGTTATCTTGCAGCAAAGAAGTGCCTTAGCAAAGGCATAAAAGAGGTGGTTTTTGATATTGGCTTAATTACCCCAATAAGAAAGAGCTGTTGTTTTGCTGCCTTAAAAGGAGCAATTGATGGCGGTCTATCAGTGCCATTTAGCAAAGAAGTTATACCTGATGAGGACATTTACACTGGAAAATGCATAGAAAGGTTTGCTTCAAGCAAAAGCCCAGAAGAATTAAAGAAGCTCTTTTCTGAATATATTAAAAGGGGTATTGAGCCAAGAAATCTAAGTGAGATATTTAACAAGGTAAAAGAATCTATTGACAAAGAATTCCAGAAAAAATAATGGTGGTTCAGAATGGAAAAAAACATTGAAGACATCAATGAGGTTAACACAAAGGCATTGGAACAGTGGGTTCCAAAAACTAGCCTTGGAAGAGATGTACTCAGTGGAAAGGTAAAGTCGCTCGAGGAAATACTGCTATCCAACAGACGCATAATGGAAGCGGAGATTGTCGACTACCTTGAGCCCAACATGGAAAGCGCAGTAGTGGATGTGCAGAAAACCGCTCGCGTAGTGCGTGCTGGGAGAAAATTTTCTTTCAGAGTTGGTGTAGTTGTGGGCAATAGAAACGGCATTGTGGGTTTTGGCACGGCAAAGGACAAAGAAAAATGGCCTGCTGTGAAAAAGGCAACATATAATGCAAAGATGAATCTTATACTTGTAAAAAGGCATTGCGGAAGCTGGGAATGTGCTTGTGGTGAGCCACACAGCATAAAATATGAGGTTACTGGCAAATGCGCTTCAGTTAGAGTAACGTTAATGCCTGCGCCAAAAGGTGTGGGCCTTGTCGTTGGGAAAAATGTAAAGCCGGTGCTTGAGCTTGCAGGAATAAAAGATGTTTGGAGCAAAACGAAAGGCAACACCCCAATAAAATTAAACTTTGTCGGGGCCTGCATTGATGCCCTAAGAAAAACAGCAAAGATTAAGGAAAAAGAACCATTATCTGAAAAACACGCAAAGGTGGCAAAATGATTGTAGCAATCAGAGTTCGCGGAACTGTGCACATGAGAGAAGAAATTAAAAGAACCCTCAAATTACTAAACTTGTGTGCGCCTAACAACCTTGTGTTGATAGATGAAAAAAGCAGTGATTTAAAGATGCTCAAGAAAGCTGAAAACTACATAACATGGGGCGAAATAAACGAAAGAACCTTGGCACGATTAATTGAGAAAAAAGCAGTTCTTGAAAATGGCAGTAAAATTAGCAAAGAAACACTTGATAAGTACAAAGCAAAATCTTTTGAGGAAATAGCAAAAAAGATTATTGAGGGGGGCATTAAAATAAAAGAGATCGGAATAAAAATGCCGATAAGGATGAGACCACCAAGCAAAGGTTACGGCAGGAAAGGCATAAAGAAAAGCTTCAGTGCGGGTGGCGCTTTGGGTTACCGCGGGGAAAAGATAAATGAACTAATAGAAAGGATGCTTTAGGTGTTGCTATGATAAGGAGACGTAAGAAGAAAGAGAAATTAAGAGGCCACAGAACCCATGGCAAGGGAGACACTAAAAATAAGCGTGGTGGCGGCTCAAGGGGCGGCTGCGGCAGAGCTGGTGCTAAAAAGCACAAATTCATGCTTTTTAGAAACGAGGAGCCGAAGAAGAGGTTAAAGCCAAAGTCAAAGAAAGTTGCAATTAGCATAAGAATGTTAGAGAAAGTTGTGGAGAAGCTTAAATCTTCTGGAAAAATAGAGTTGAAAGATGGCTATGCGATTGTTGATGGTAAAAAACTAGGTTTCAGTAGGATATTGTCAAATGGCACTGTAAAAACAAAATTTATGATATTAAACGCAGTTCCTTCAAAAAAAGCAAGAGAGAAAATACTCTCTGCAGGCGGGGTCTTTGCTTCTGAGAATCAAGAGAAGGAAAGTTTTGAGGATAGTAAAACTTAGGTGGGATAATGTCAGTAGTGGATACCTTATCAAGAATTTCATCATACATCCCAGAGGTTAAAAGACCTCTGGGAGAAGTGCCTGTTAAAAGACGCCTATTGTGGAGCGCAATAGCATTGGTTATATTTTTTGCTCTTGGTCATATAAAGCTGATAGGACTAACAGAAGAGGCATCATTCAACATTGACTTCATGATAATACTTGGAAGTAGTATTGGGACTCTTGCAACTGCTGGCATAGGTCCAATTGTCTTTGCTTCGCTTCTTCTTCAGCTTGTAGTTGGTGCAAAGCTTTTGGATATAGATTTGGCAGATCCAAAAGGTAGGGCACAATTCCAAAACATACAAAAGCTGGCAATTATACTTTTCTGTTTTTTTGAGGGCTTTGTTTATCCTATGAGTGGTTTCATTAAAGGGGACATCATAATATTGGGTCTTCAAATAACGCTTGGATCAATAATAATATTCTATCTGGACGACCTAATAGGCAAATATGGTCTTGGCTCTGGTATAAGCTTATTCATTGCAGGCGGTGTTAGCAGCCACATACTTTGGAATATCTTCAGACCACCTTTCGCTGGTGCTGATAGGGCTGGCCTTGCTTGGCAGCTAATTTCTTCGCCAGGCATAACTTTGCTAATACCGATTTTTGTGATGCTAGTTATGTTTTTAGTTGTAATATATGCGCAGTCAATATACGTAAACATACCAATAACAATTGGCCGTGGAGGCCTCGGTGGAAGATTCCCTGTGAGGCTGCTTTATGTTTCAGTGTTGCCAGTGATCTTTGCTTCTGCGCTTTTTGCAAACATATCGCTACTGACTGCAATTTTTAGAGATGCGCCGATTGTGGGTGATGTCGGCAGGGCTTTGACATGGGCTACTGGACAGCAGCTTAGTGAACAAATGCTTCCAAGCACCGGTGCTGGAATGTGGGCTAAATTTAAGGACCAAAGTGTAAGGAACCTATTCATTGAGCTTGCTGGACAGATGTATGCTAGTGGTTTTGGGGTCATTTTTAGCGAGACGTACAGCTTAAGGATTGCCCAAGCAATTTCATTTCTCATATTGTTTAGCATAACCTGTGTGGTGTTTGGTAAGCTTTGGATAACTATTGGGGGCCAAAGCCCAGAAGACATTGCTGAGCAGCTTGAAAGTTCAGGCATGTACATACCTGGCTTCAGGCGTGACAGCAGGGTTACTGTAAAAATACTAGAAAGGTACATTCCAACAATTGTTGTACTTGGCTCTTTGTTTATAGCACTTCTATCAGGCATAGGTGATATGAGTTTAGGGGCGCTAACATCAGGAACAGGCATATTGCTGACTGTTGGGATAATACAAAACCTTTATGAGCAGTTAACTCGCCTTAAAGTGCAAGAAATGCATCCTTTGTTCAAGAGGCTTTTGAAATAGCGGTGGTGAAATGTTTTTATATTTTAGCAGCATATCTTTCAATATAAGCTTATTGCTTGATTCAAAAAGGTGCTCTTAATGTGTTGTGAGATTTCACCAGAGATAGAGTTATTTATGCTGGCTGTAGCAATAGCCGTTGTTTTTGGGGTAGCTGGACATTTCATAAGGAAAAGAACCATTGGAAAAGATGCCTTTAAAAAGCTAAGAGAAAAAACCAAAGAGGCAAGAGAGCTTATGAAAAAAAATGATAAAGCTTCGCAAGAACGCTTAAACCAGCTGAACATGGAGCTCATCGAAATGAACCTTAAGATGATGAAAGCTTCTTTGCCTTTAATGTTGATCTCAGTTGGCTCAGTTATTTTCCTTTGGCCTATCCTAAGCAACCGTTATAGCGGCCATGTATTTCCTATTGTCAACTCGTGGGCTTGGTATTATGTGATTGTTTCATTTATAACTTCACTTTTATTGCAGCAATTGCTGAAAAGGTTTGAGGAGTGAAAGGTGTTTATATGGGTAGAAAATCGAAGAGTTCAAGGAAAAAAATTTACCGCAAGACACCTTCTGGAAGCGTTAATATTTATTTCGAAAAAGAATCTAAGAAAGGAAATGCTTCATGCGCTTTGTGTAATTCTGTGCTTTCTGGCACAAAGCAAGTGAAAGGCATAAGCAAGAGTGAAAAAAGGCCTTCTGCCATGTTTGCTGGAACATTGTGCAATAAGTGTCGTAATTCAGTTGTAGAAGAGGCCATAAAAGTCAAGGAAGACATAAAGAAGCTCAAAGAATGCGATATAAGGGAAATAAAGTATATAGAGCAGGCTTTAAAATCATTTTAACGATAAAGTATATTGGTATCGGGATGATTATAACATTAAATTCACTTCCAGGAAGTGGTGTTGAAACAATAAGTAAGCTTTTGGCGCTACAGCTTGGGATGAAATACCTAACCAAAGAAAAACTTGTAGACAGAGTCCTAAAAAAATGTGGAGAGAAATGTGTTCCTGGCAAAGTTTTCTCTGAAGAGAAATTTGCAGAAAAACTCAAGGAGGTTATAGAAGAAGAATCAAAAAAGGCCCACATCATAATTGACTGGCCAATAGCCTGCTGGGTCGCAGAAAATTCCGTGAGGATTTTTTTGTATTCCTCACAAAAAGCTAGGGCTGAAAAAATTACAATAAGAGATAAAATACCTGTTGGGGCTGCAAGAGAGATGCTTAATGAAGAAGAAAATGAATTGAGAACAAACCTGCTATCCCTTTTAGGGGTAAACATATATGATGCTAAAAACTTTGATCTCGCAATAAACATTGATAAAGTATCACAAGAAGATTGTGCTGCGGTGATAATAAAATATTTGAAAGGGCTTAAGGCAAAGATGTAAGGTGATTTTATGGCAATTGAAAAGGGCCGAATATGCTACAAAAGCAAAGGTCGCAATGCAGGGGAAAAGGTAGTCGTGATAGATGTTAGCAAAGATGGTGCTGAGATCATTTACAAAAGTGGAAAAAAGGAAAAGTGCAATATAAGGCACTTGTTTCCCACAGCAGAGAAGGTCGATATTAAAAACAAATCAGTGGAAGAAATAGTAAAAATGGTGCAAAAGGTAGAGTGAAATGAGCGAAAAGAAGGATAAAGAAGCTGCAAAAAAAACAGAAAAGCTAGCTGTGGCTGGAGCCAGTACACAAAACAAAGCAAAGGAAAGCTCAGTGAGGTATATAGTTAGGTTTTGTTCAGTGGATTTAGATGGAAACAAGCCCATATATCAAGCCCTTACTAAAATAAAGGGCATTGGGCGTAATCTTGCCATGATTTTCGCAAAAGAATTTGAAAGGCTTGAAGGCGTAAGATTTGATGAAAAGGTTGGGAAATTAAGCGATGAACAGCTTTCTAAGCTGGAATCAATAGTTACAAACCCTGAAAAAATAGGCCTGCCAGAGTGGTGCCTAAACAGAAGGAAAAATTTTTACAGTGCAAAATCAGAACAAAAAATAATGGGTGATTTGGACTTTGCAGTGAGGGAAGACCTAAAGAGGTTGAACACAATAAAAAGCTACAGAGGCCTTAGGTTGGCTTGGGGCTTACCTGTTAGAGGCCAGAGAACTAAGAGTACGCATAGAGGCAAAGGAACCATTGTTGGAGTAATAAAGAAAGAAGTAAAATCGGCAGCAGCGCCGAAAAAAGGGGAATCTAAGGAAAAGTAGGTGTTTAGATGGGAGATCCTAAAAGGCCTAAGAACAAGTATGAGAATCCAAGAAAACCTTGGGAAAAAGATGAGATTGCACAGAGAAGAGAACTATGCGAAAAATATGGCCTAAAGAATAGAAGAGAACTATTGATTTTACAGGCATACCTTAGAAGAAAACGCATTGTTGCTAGAAGGTTGCTTGCAGTGCCACTCGAAAAAAGGGTTGAGCAGCAGAGAGCATTGATTGAAAGCTTGGAAAGGATAGGTCTTCTAAAAAAGGGTGCAACAATAGATGATGTTTTAGGCATAAAGGTTGAAAGCTTACTTGAAAGGAGGCTCCAGACAATAGTTTTTAGGAAGGGTCTGGCCAGGACAATTAGGCAAGCAAGACAATTGATAACCCATGGGCATATAAGCATAGGAAGCCGCATTGTATCTGCACCGGGTTACCTTGTGCTCAAGAAGGAAGAAGACAGCATAAAGTTTGCTGATCCAAAGATAGAAGAAAAAATAAGGTCTTCACAACAGCAGCAGACAAAAGCTAAATCAAGGGGTGGAACGGATGAGTGAAAAGACCAAAGAGGGTGTTGTGCATATATATTCTTCGCCGAACAACATACTAATGCTTCTGACAGACATAACTGGTGCTGAAACAATAGCAAAATGCACCGGTGGCATGGTAGAAAAAGCAGACCATAAGCAAGGCACCCCCTATACTGCAATGAAGGTTGCTGAAGTTATAGCACAAAAAGCCCGGGAGTTAGGCATATATTCAGTGACTGTTAGGGTTAGAGGCCCTGGTGGAAATAAAAGCACCGCGCCCGGAAAAGGCAGTGAAGCAGCAATAAGGAGCCTTACAAGGAATGGTTTGCAGATAAAGCACATAGAAAATGTTACACCGATTCCTCACGATGGCTGTAGGAAAAAGAAAAAGTTCAGGAAGAAGAAGTGAGGTTTTTACATGAACATAAAGAAGATTGAAGAAAAAGAAAATATGTGCATACTAAAAGTATCTGGCACGAATACAAAGATAATTAATGCTATACGCAGATGTGCCATGAGTGATGTGCCAGTGCTAGCTATTGAGAACATCGCAATACATAAAAATTCCTCAGTACTTTTTGATGAGTATATCGGCATGCGACTTGCACTTTTACCCATAAGGACAGACCCAAAGATATACAAAAAAGGAGACAAAGTCAAGCTTGTGCTGAAAGAACGCGGCCCAAAAATAGTTACCAGTTCAGATATAAAGTGCTCAGATTCAAATGTTGAAATTATATCAAAAGATGTCCCAATAGTAAAGCTTAAGGAAGGCCAGCAGGTGTTCTTTGAAATGGAAGCTGTTGTTGACACCGGCAAAGAACATGCAAAATGGCAGCCGGCGCTGATTGCTTATTACGAATTACCAAAGCTTGAAGGCGATATAGATGAGAAGACTGCTAAAAATGTATTGAATTCATGCCCAAAAAAGATACTCGAATACAAGGCAGGCAAAGTGATGATAGAAAGGCCTGAAAGCTGTGACCTTTGCTTCTGTTGTGAGGACGCAAGCAACGGAAAATTAAAACTTAATCTAGCAGATAACAGTTTCATATTAAAGGTTGAAACATATGGCGCTATGACACCACAAATGGTGTTGGAAAAAGCCATAGAATCAATTAAAGAGAGGTGCAAAACATTCGAAGATGAGCTAAAAAAACTCAAATGATGCAGGAGTGCCCGAGCGGCCAAAGGGGCAGGACTTAAGAGCCCCTTGGTTTAGAGATCCTGTGGCTTAGTGCCTTCGGCGGTTCGAATCCGCCCTCCTGCAATGTTGCTGTGAAGTTTGTAAGAGATGGTTTTATGAACAAGAAGTCAAACACAAAAGAGCTTGTGGGCGCACTAAGAAAAAAAGCCATAGCTGACAAGCAAAAAATATGGAAAAAAATAGCTGACAGCATTGAAGCACCATCCCGGATAATGCCTGTTGTAAATCTTGCTAAGCTTGAAAACCTAGGCAAAAAATACAATGGAATGACTTTTGTTGTGCCTGGCAAAGTGCTTGGTGATGGTGACTTGCAAACTCCGATAAAAGTTATTGCATTTAGCATAAGTAAAACCGCAAAGCAGAAAATATTGGATAGCGGCGGTAGTTTTCAATATTTAGTTGAGATCATTGATAAAAAAATTGATGGTAAGGAATTAATTATTGTAAAATAGGTGAACTTATGGTAGTGATAGACGCTAAAGAGCATGTTGTGGGGCGATTATCTAGCATAGTTGCTCACAGGGCTTTGCTGGGGGAAAAGATTGACGTTATAAACGCAGAAAAAGCTGTTGTTATTGGCCGAGAGGAAATAGTTGTAGAGCGGTGGCGAAGAAGGATAAACTTAACTAGAAAAGGAAACCCTGAGAGAGGCCCAAAATTTCCAAAAAGGCCTGATAAGATACTTAAAAAAGCAATTACTGGAATGCTACCTAACAAAACCATTCGTGGAAGAAAAGCAGCAAAAAGAGTAAGGGTGTTTATTGGTGTTCCTGAAGGAATTGATGCAGAAAAAGCTGAGAGTATAAGAATTGCAAAGTATAATGGAAAGGAAGCAGCAATATCCTTAGAAGAACTTTGTAAAAAACTTGGTGCGAAGTGGTAATGATGGCAAAGAAAGGCAGAAAAAGGTTAATTTTTGTATCTAAGAAGAAATCTGCTGTGGCTAGAGCCATAATTAAAGAGGGCTCTGGAAAGGTTACAATAAACAAAAGGGATTTGAAGACGATAGAGCCAAAATATGTAAGGGTTTTTATTGAAGAGCCACTTATGCTGGCAGGCGATATTGCAAAAAGATATGACATATCAGTAAGAGCGACTGGCGGGGGCGCAATGGCTCAGGCGGTGTGTGCTAGAAGCGCTATTGCAAAGGCACTTGTTAAGTTCAGCAAGGATAAAGGCCTTGAGAAAAAATTCAAACAGTATGACCGGCTTTTGCTCGTAGATGATCCACGCAAGAAAGAGAGCAAAAAGCCACTCGGCAAAGGTGCAAGAAAGAAAAGGCAAAAGACAAAAAGGTGATCAAATGATAATTCCGGTAAGATGTTTTAGCTGCGGAAATGTTGTTGGGAACCTGTATAAGAGATTTGAAGATGAAGTTAAAAAAGGGAGAAACCCAAAGGAAGTCCTTGATGAGTTAGGCGTAAACAGGTACTGTTGCAGGAGGATGCTCCTTACGCATGTTGAAGCAATAGATGACCTGATGAAGTTTTCAATATAATTGTGAGAGATGGTGATAATTTGGTAACGAAGACATTGATTGCTGCTAAGGATTATCTCCAAGCAGGTGTACACATCGGAGCCAAGTATAAAAGCGAAGGCATGCGCCGCTTTATATTCAAGAAAAGACCTGATCGACTAAAGGTGTTAGACATTGGAACAATAGACGAAAGGATCCGCATAGCAAGTAAATTCATAGCCACCTTTGAGCCAGAAAAAATTGCAGTTGTTTCGCAGAAAGAGTATGGTAGGGAACCAATAAAAAAGTTTGCGGAAGTCATAGGTGCGAGAGCAATATGTGGTAGATATATTCCAGGAACAATGACAAACCCACAAATGAAAGGCTTCTTTGAGCCAGACCTTGTCATAATAACTGATACTAGCAATGACCGCCAAGCATTAGAAGAGGCAGCAACGCAACACAGCATAATTGTTGCAATGTGCAGCACTGATAATAGCACAGAGTTTGTTGACTTGGTGATACCTTGCAATAATAAGGGCAAAAAAAGCTTGGCCCTTATTTATTGGTTACTAGCAAGGGAGATACTCAAAGCCAGGGGCCAGAAGAAAGAAAAGGCATTTAACTTTAAAGTTGAGGACTTTGAGTCAAAGCAAAAGGCAAAAGAATCAGAAAACTTGGCAAAGGGCAAAACATAGAAAAAAATTTAATCAAATTTGGGGCTAATTTTAAATATGGACAAAAGGATGCCTGCTGTTTGCGGGCAATTCTACCCTGCGGATAGAAATCAACTGCGGGAAAAGATTGCTGGCCTTTTTAAGGGTGTTGAATCTTCTGATAAGGTATCAGAGGCGATTGTGCCGCATGCGGGTTATGCATATAGTGGCAAAACTGCTGCAAAAACAATTGCTTTAATGAAAAAGAGTGAAGGATTTGTAATCCTAAGTCCAAACCACACAGGCATAGGTTGTGACATAGCGTTGAGCGAGAGTGACTCTTGGGTAACGCCGCTCGGCTCATTAAAAGTCGACAAAAAGCTCTCAAAGAGCATTGAGCAAAAAGGTTTGGCTGAGTTTGATGAATCTGCGCACATAGCGGAACATTCAATTGAAGTAATATTGCCTTTTTTGCAACATAGGTTCGGTGCTATAAGCATTGTGCCTATTACAATAGCAACCACGGAATTTGATAAATTGGTTGAGTTTGGCAATATTCTTGCTGAAAACGCAGAGAAAAGCAATTTTAATGTTATTGCATCTAGTGACTTTTCTCATTTCATCCCTGAAAAGAGTGCAAAGGAAAGGGATTCTCTAGCAATAGATGTCATAAAAAAGATAAGTCCAAGAGAATTTTATGACCTTGTAACGAGTAAAAACCTTAGCATATGCGGCATATCGCCAATAACGGTACTACTTCAATATTGCAGAAGAATTGGAAGGAAAAAAGCAATGCTCATTGAATATACAACATCTGCGAGCTTTAGCAAGGATTATGCTAGCGTTGTCGGGTATGCCGGGATTGTTTTTCTGTGATTATTTCACAAAAAAGCCAAAAATATCTGATTTTTGTTTATATGTAACAATTATAAATTATGAAGATGTAATAATATAGAAAAAATTAAATATATTGCCAAGTTGCCACGTCCAAAAGGTGGTTATATGAAAAAGGAAAATCTCATTGCGCTATTTCAGGAATTGGGGCTTACAGAATATGAATCAAAAACACTAAGCGCTCTTGCTAGGATGAAAGAGGTAAAAGCGCCAGAACTTTCAAGGGTTGCTGAAGTGCCCAAAACAAGAATTTATGATGTACTTGATGACCTTGCTGCAAAAAATCTTGTGATAAAGCTGCAAGGAAGACCAAAGAGATATGTTGCCAAGGAGCCCGAAGAAGTTCTAAATATACTTGTTGAAGAGAAAAAGAAGCGCTTCTCTGAGCTTATAGAAAGCGCGGAAAAGGCAAAGGAAACACTGAAGTCGGCTAAAGTTGCAGAAGAGTCAGGCACGAGAATCCTAAGGGTTAAAGACAAGAACGACTTCATAAAAATGATTGCCCTTGAGTTACAGAGTGCGGAGAGCTCGTTGTTGGGTTTCGCTGAGATTCTTGCAAAGCACATGCCAATCAAAAAAGCGATAAAAGGCCTTAAGGAAAAGAATGTGCAAGTAAAGATATTACATCCAAAGGCGGGGGAGCTTGAGGACATACTCAAATATGGGGTTGATGTAAAGTCAGCACAGCATGGCCTTGAGGCATACATTGTTGATAATAAGAAGCTTATTATAGCACTTGGCGACTTGAAAAAAGAGGGTGAAGAATACTGCTTCGCGGTTTGGAATAACGCGCCTCTGATAGAGCCGTTGAAACAGCACTTCGAAAGGAGCTGGGCTGAAACAAAGAGCTGATTTTTGCTATATGTAAAATATTTTAATTTTGTTTTAACTTTTTGTTCATATTTAAAAATATTCCTATATAAATAGGCATATATGCAAAGTATAGAAAATGCTGCCTACAAGTATGCAATAAAAAACGCATTCTTGCATGATGGAAAAGCAAGTGATGTTGCAGTTGTTGGCAAGCTAAAAGCACTTTTTCCTGATTCTGATATAAAAGAGCTTACAGAAGTGGCTAAAGAAGTTGTTTCTAAAGTAAATGGGCTAACTCTTGATGAGATAAAAGAGGAGTACCAAAAAATTGAAAGCAACGAGGGTTATGAGCTAAAGCCAAAGCAGAAGGTTTTGGGCCTGGAGGACTTGCCCTGGGCAAAGAAACAGAAAGTTATAACCAGGTTTGCACCAAATCCTAACGGCCCGATGCACATAGGTAACGCAAGAGCGGCTATTTTGAGCCATGATTACGCAAGAAAGTATGGTGGAAAGTTTATACTTCGTTTTGATGATACTGATCCTAAAGTAAAGAAACCGATGCCAAATGCAGAAGAGGTTTTTAGGCGAGACCTTGAATGGCTTGGCTGCAAAATTGATGAAGTTTACTTTGCAAGCGACCGACTTGAAATATACAAAAAATATATGGTTGACCTTATAGAAAGCGGCAGGGCATATGTTTGCACATGCAACCCAGAGGAATGGCGCGCCAGAGTTAAAAAACAACTACCATGTCCTTGCAGGGAAAAGTCGCCAAAAGAGCATATGAAAAGATTTGATAAAATGATAAAAAACCAGTACAAAGAAGGGGAAGCAGTACTGAGAATAAAAACAATTTTAAGCCATGTTGACCCAAGTGTTAGGGACTGGTGGATTGCTAAAGTTGTTGACAAGCCAAGCCATCCAAAGGTTAAAGATGACCAGCATGTATGGCCGAGCTATAACTTTGCTTCAGCTATAGATGACCACTTGCTGGGTGTGACTTTAATCATAAGGGGGCAGGAGCACAAGCAAAATGAGACAAAACAGGTTTTTCTGTACAATTACTTTGGATGGGAGTATCCTCACACGATTTACACAGGTAGAGTAATGCTTGAAGGTGTAGTTCTCTCAACCTCAAAAACAAAGGCAGCGATTGAACAAGGCATATATAGCGGCTGGGATGACCCTAGGCTTGGCACTATAGTGGCCCTAAGAAGGCGTGGTTTTGTACCAGAAACTATAAGACGCATAATAATGGAAATAGGCACTAAGCCAAATGACACCACTATCGAGTGGGATATGCTTACTGCTATAAACAGGGAATTCATCAGTGGAAAAAGTCCGCGCATTAATACAATAGAAAGGCCTTTCAAGCTCATAGTCGAATACCCACCAGAAAAGACAATAAAATTAGGGGAAAACATAACAATTAACCTAAATGCTGATTTACAACCATTTATGGTGGATAAAAGTGCAATCGAAGCAGGCACAGATGTTTTTAGGCTTAGGAACGCATACAATGTGAAAATAAAGAAGGTTACAGAGATGCAGGCCTTTGCAGAATACGTGGGATATGAAAAAATAGAGCCCATAGTGCCATGGGTACTTTCAATAATAGATTTATACATAACAATGCCAGATGGCACTACTGTTAAAAAATTTGCGGATGGAAGCATACCTTTTAAGCAAGGAGACATATATTATATTGACAATTTGGGCTTTGTTAAGGTAGATGCTATAAATGAGAAAGGAGTTATGGCAATATTTGTGCATAGGTAGGTTTTGTCATCAACAAACAATTTTAAAACTTCCTCTAGAATAAATAAGTAAAGGCCACTAATTTGCCGATGAAAAACCGAAAGGTAGGAGGTGTCTTAGTTTATGGAGTTTAGTGTATCAGAAGAGCTTGCTGCAGAGCAGCTCAGGCTACTGCAAAGGATAGCTGAGAGCGGCAAGCTCAGGATTGGTGTCAATGAAGTTACAAAATCTATAGAAAGGGGAGAAGCGAAGTTAGTACTAATTGCCCAAGATGTTGAACCAAAAGAAATAGTCATGCATATACCGTTGATATGTGACGAAAAGGGAATAACTTATAGCTTTGTAAAGACAAAGAAAGAACTTGGTGAAAAGGCAGGCCTTAATGTTGCCGCAAGCAGTGTTGCTATTGCTGAGCCGGGCAATGCAGCAAAAGAGCTTGCTGAAGTAATAAAAAAGATACAAGAAGTTAGGGCTAAAAAGGAGAGTAAGGTGAAGTAATGTCGGAAGGCACTCCTGCAAAGGTTGTTGAAATAATAAAAAGGACTGGTGTGCAAGGAGAAATAGTTCAAGCACTTGTGCAGATATTAGAAGGGCCTGAAAAAGGAAGGATAAAAAGAAGGAATATACGCGGCAATACTAGAGTTGGTGACATAGTTACATTGCTTGACACTGAAATAGAGGCCACTGAAATAAAGGAGTTCTAGGTGATAACTGTGCAATGCTCGTTTTGTAAAGAGAAAATAAGAGATGGCACTGGGAAAATCATGGTGACAAAAGCTGGCCGGATACTTTGCTTTTGCTCTAAGAAGTGTGAAAAAAACATGCTTGTTTTGGGAAGAAGCCCTTCTAAGCTTAAGTGGGTAACTAAACAAAAGCAGGTGTAAAAATGACTTCTGTGTATGAGCGTACTCTTGTCATAATAAAGCCGGATGCTGTTAAGAGGGGCCTTATAGGCGAGATAATTTCCGCTTTTGAAAAAAAAGGCCTCAAGATTTCTGCGATGAAACTCGAGCTTATTGAGAAACAAAAGTTGGAAAAGCACTATGCTGAGCACAAAGGCAAACCATTTTTTAACAGCTTAGTTTCATTTATGAACTCTGGACCTGTGGTGCTGGCAGTTGTAGAAGGCATTGATGCAGTAAAAGTTGTAAGAAAGTTGGTTGGCGCAACAAACGGTCGTGAAGCTGAGCCAGGTACGATAAGAGGCAAATATTCAATGAGCCAGCAGAACAACCTAGTTCATGCGTCAGCAGACAGCACAGTAGCGACAAGGGAAATAGAGCTCTTTTTTGAAAAATGGGAAATTTTAAGTTATGAGTGCTTGGACTCTTTGATATATTCGAAGGACGAGCTCGGAAATAGAAACTAAGATTTAAACCAGCAAACTAGGGCTTACCCAAAGAGGTGTGTGCCTTTAGCACTTCTTAGTAAGTGATATACTTAAAAGTGATAAAAATGAAAAAAGAGGTTTTGGTAGTTAAAATTAGCCAAGATGCGAAATTGCCAGAGAGGGCCTTAGCAGGAGACGCTGGATATGACTTATTTTCAAATGAATGCACAGAGATTGAACCTGGCAAAATAAAAATCGTGGGAACAGGCATAAGAATAGCACTGCCAAAAGGCATGGAGGCACAAATAAGGCCTAAAAGTGGCTTGGCATTAAATTATGGTATAACTGTGTTAAATACCCCTGGGACAATAGACCCAAATTACAGGGGCGAAATAAAGGTTATCCTAATAAATCTTGGTGAAAAAAAGTTTAAGGTTGAAAAAGGCCAAAAAATAGCACAGATTGTTTTCAATAGATTTGCAACGCCTAAGTTGAAAGAAACAAGTGCGCTTGACAAAACAGAAAGGGGCCAGAATGGCTTTGGGTCAACTGGTCTAAGGTGAGTGAAGCATATGCTCAGACAACCAATTGTTGCAGTCCTTGGACATGTTGATCATGGAAAAACAACTTTGCTTGATGCTATACGTGGAACTCTTGTTGCGGAGCGTGAGCCGGGGAAAATAACTCAACACATAGGAGCTACAGAAATACCCAAGCACATAATAGAGAAAGAAAGTGCAGGTCTTCTTGAAAGGTTTGGCTTTGAGCTTAAAATCCCTGGTGTGCTTTTCATAGATACTCCTGGCCACGAAGCTTTTGTTAACCTTAGGAAAAGGGGCGGAAGCAATGCTGATTTGGCACTTTTGGTTATTGACATCAACCAAGGCATACAGAACCAAACAATTGAATCAATTGAGATACTCAAAAAGTATAGAACACCCTTCCTAGTCGCTTTAACTAAGATTGACGCTTTGAGTAGTTGGGTTTCAAAAAAAGGCAGTTTCTTGGAGAACGTTAAGAGGCAGTCAAAAGAAGCTTTAACAGAACTTGATGAAAAATTATATTCAATTGTCGGAAAACTTTTTGAGCTTGGCTTCAACAGCGACAGGTTTGATAGTTGCTCTGACTTCAGAAAGCAAGTTGCACTGGTTCCTTGCTCGGGTAAGACCGGCGAGGGCATTCCAGAACTTTTAGTACTTATTTCTGGACTCAGCCAAAAATTCATGAGCAAAAAACTTGAGATAAGTCCGGATGAAGATGCCGTGGGCGTTGTTTTAGAGACCAAAGATGAATTGGGTTTTGGTAAAACAATCGATGTCATATTATTTTCTGGTACTTTGTCTGTAAATGACCAGATTTTTGTTGGGGGGCGTAACGGTGTTATAAAGACCAAGATAAGGGCACTTCTCAAACCAAAACCTTTAAATGAAATATCTGACAAAAAAGCGTCTTTCAATGCTGTTGAAAAAGTTAGTGCGGCTTGTGGTGTGAAGATTGCTGCACCAAACCTAGATGAGGCACTCGCTGGAGCCCCAGTAATGCTAGCTTCAGCAAAAAATGCTGAAAAAATCATAGAAAGGGAGATTGAATCAGTTATTGTTAAAAACAAAAAAGGTCTTATAGTGAAAGCGAATGCTCTTGGCTCTCTTGAGGCACTTGTTTCAATACTCAATTCAAGAAAAATAAGTGTAGGAAGTGCAGATATTGGGGCAATAACAAAAAAAGATGTAGTTGAGGCATCATCAGTCAAAGAAAACATGCCTCTCGAAGCGGCCATACTCGGTTTTTCCGTAAGTATCGACAATTACGCTCAAGAAGAAGCGGATAAATTAAAGATTAAAATATTTAGAGGAGATGTAATATATACGCTTTTGGAGGAATACTTTAAATGGAGGGCTGAGCAAGAAGCGGCAATGAAAAAAGAACAGGAGAAAAAAGTAGTTTGGCCTGCAAAAGTCCAGGTTCTAAGCAGATATATCTTTAGGAACAAAGATCCTGCAATATTTGGGGTAAAGGTGCTTGCTGGCAAAATAAGGAAAGAAATTGAGATAATGAATGAAAAAGGCAAAATAGTTGGAAAAATTACTTCAATACAGAGCGATAAAAAAGATATTGAAGAAGCATTTGCTAACCAAGAGGTTGCTATAGCAGTTGAGGGCGGCATTGTTGGTAGAAATATAAAAGAAGATGGGGTTTTATATAGCGTTATCAGCAAAAGGCAACTTTTGATTTTACAGGATTTTAGCTTAAGTGAAGATGAACATAAAGTATTGGAAGAAATCTTAGAAATTAACTCTAAATTCACCAAAGAAAGCCAAACTAAATAAATTTATTTTATGTTTATATCTTTAGGATGGTGGTTATATGAATATTGTTATTAGTGATCCTAAAACGAGGAAAGCTTACAGCATAAACTCTGCAAAGCCAGTTTTTTTAGGCAAAAAAATAGGTTCTGAGGTAGAGCTTGATATCTTGAACTTGAAGGGCTATAAAGCAAAAATAACTGGCGGCAGCGATAAATGTGGCTTTCCAATGAAACCAACAGTAGAAGGCACATCCAGGCCTATGGTGCTTCTCAAATCAGGGGTTGGGTACAGACCTAAAGAAAAGGGGATTATAAAAAGGAAGAGGGTTAGGGGCAACATAATTGCTGAAGACATACACCAATTAAACCTAAAAATAACAAAGTACGGTGATGAGCCCTTAGACAAGCTACTTGGAAAAGAAGAAAAGAGTGAAGGAAAAGATGGTGATAAATAAATGGGTGGAAAACTAGGCGAGGCGATATATTGAAAAAAACTAAAAGTGAAAAAAAAGCTGAAAAAAACATACAATCAAGCGTTAACATAGGCCTTATAGGCCATGTTGATGCTGGAAAAACAAGCTTAGTTGAAGCCCTCACTGGCAAGTGGGTTGACACCCACAGCGAGGAGCTAAAAAGAGGGATATCAATAAGAATAGGCTACGCTGATGCCGCCTTCTATAAATGTCCAAACTGTGGAACATATTTTTCTGTAGAAGAAAAATGCCCCAAATGCAAAAGCGCCGGAACATTTCTTCGGAAGGTTTCTTTCGTTGATGCTCCGGGCCATGAAACATTGATGACTACAATGCTTAGTGGCGCAGCTCTTATGCATGGCGCAATACTGGTTGTTGCGGCCAATGAGGACTGCCCACAGGCACAAACAATAGAACATTTAAACGCTATAAAAATGAGCAAAATAGACCAGATTGTTGTGGTCCAAAACAAGATAGATCTTGTGACAAAAGAAGAGGCAATAAAGAATTATTCGCAGATACAAAAATTTTTGAAGTCGTATTCTGTTGATGCACCAGTTATACCAATAGCAGCACACTTGAAGATAAACATCAGTGCTCTTATTGAGGCCCTGGAATTATACATAAAAAGCCCATCATTGGATGAAAACAAGCCGCTAAAGATGTACTGTGGCAGATCATTTGATGTAAATGCGCCTGGCACTGAGATTGAGAAAATGGTTGGTGGCATTCTCGGTGGCACAATACTACAGGGCTCAGTAAAGGTTGGTGACCTGGTAGAGATAAGCCCTGGTTTTGACGGTAAAAAGATTGTTACGAGTGTTTGCAACATAAGCACTGCTTCAGGAAAGCTTGATTCTGCTAAGCCCGGGGGCCTAATTGCAATTGAAACAACTTTAGATCCGAGTACAACTCAAAACGATCAGATGAAGGGGCAGCTTATTGGTGCTGTTGGAACTCTTCCAGAACCTTCTAAAGAAATCGATTTAGAAATCCATTATATGGAAAGGACTACATCAAAAGCTATACAGGGGGTTAAGGTTGGTGAATCCTTAGTGCTAACAATTGGAACAATGACATCGCTTGCTATTGTCAAAAAGGTCCAAGGCAATAAAGTGAGCGCACAGCTGAAAAAAGAGGCCTCTTTCTGGAAAGGCCAGATTGTTGCGATAAGCAAGCAGCACGAGATGAGATGGAGGTTAGTAGCATATGGCATCGTGCAGTAAAATTGCCTTGGACACAAACATAATACTCTATGCTATTGAAAAAAAGGTTGACTTATTCGAAGAGTTTGCCAATTGCTTCGGCAATTATGAGGCTGTTGTCCCACAGAGCGTAATTAACGAAATAAGAAAGATTGCTGAATCAAAAGATTCTGGCTCATCTATTGCGAAGAGAGCCGCAATAGCTTCCAAAATCTTGGAACATAATGATATAAGAATAGTTAAGCTCTCAAAAAATGCAGATAAAGACCTCTTAGCCCTTTCAAAAAAAGGTCTGTTGGTAGCAACACATGATCGTGAGCTTAGGAAATTAATTAAAAGTTATGGTGGAAAGGTTATTTATTTGAGAAGTAAAAAACTTTTTGGAAGTGATGTCTGTGTTTGAGGTTGTTCGTGTAAAGGATAAGCTTAGGGTGCCCCCAATAAAGCTAGGGGTAAAAATGAAGAAGGCCCTACTTGAGCTTGCACAGGAGCAATATGAGGGAATTGTAGATGAAGACATGGGGGTCATAGTAGCAGTGATTAACGCTAAAAAAGGCGGTGAAGGCAAGATAGTGCCAGGTGATGGTGCAGTATATTATGACACCGAGCTTGAGTTCTTGGTTTTTAGACCTGTCATGCATGAAGTCGTTGAAGGCATAGTAAATGAAACAGCGGACTTTGGACTCTTTGTGAGAATAGGCCCTGTAGAGGGTCTTGTCCATGTAAGCCAAATAATAGACGAATACTTAAATTATGACTCTAAGAACTCTGTCTTTGTATCAAAGGAGAGTAAGTTGAAAATAGGGGTTAATGACAAGGTTTTAGCTAGGATTGTGAGCATAAGCCTTAAAGGCAGCCTCGCGGATTCAAAAATTGGGTTGACAATGCGCCAACCCTTTTTAGGAAAGCAGCAATGGGTCGAGCAACAGATAAGAGATGCTAGGAGCGGCAAAACGAAAGAGAAGAGAGGCGAAGAAAAGCTGCAAAAGAAAACTAGTAAAGCTGCTGATGATAAAAAACACAAAGAAAAGGTGGTAAAAGGTGGTAAATAATGGAGCGTGATAAGGTCTGCAGAAACTGTAGAAGAGTTATTGAAAAAGGGAGTGAATGTCCAAATTGCGGTTCGAAAGCACTAACTACCTTTTGGCGCGGCTATGTGCTTCTTTTAAATCCTGAAAAATCAGAGATTGCCTCAAAAATGGGTATAAGCATGCCTGGCAAATATGCATTAAGGATAAGCAGGTGATCTTATGGAAATAGAAATAAAGGATGACGTAAGCAACCCTGTAATAGGTCGTGAAGAAGTAACATTTGAGATCAAAAGCACTGCTGCAGTGAAAAGAGATGAGGTAAAGAAGAAGATTGCACAATTAAAGAACACAAATGAGTCCAATGTAGTAATAAGATACATAAAAAGGAAATTTGGAGAGAGGCGTTGTTTTGGGAAAGCACATCTGTATAAAAATGGTGAATCAATGAAGAAGTTTGAACCAAAACACATACTTTCAAGAGGAACTAAAAAAGCTGAGCAGAAAGAAAAAAAAGATGCTGATGAAAAAGGTGCGAAGTGATTAGATGGCTGAGAGCAAAAAGAAGGATAAGAAGTACTTAAAATCGAAGTTTTATAGCTACGGTGGTTCTTCAGTAAGTAGGAACAGGCCTTCCTGTCCAAAATGTGGCCCGGGAGTATTCTTAGCCGAGCATAAAGACCGCTTAACATGTGGTTGCTGTGGCTATACCAAATGGAAATAAATAGGCCGAGCATGGTGTTTTTGCAAAAAAGAATATGCTTGGGAATTGAGAGCACTGCTCATACTTTTGGTGTAGGCATTGTGGATTCAAATGGAGAGGTCATTGCTGACAAGAGGATCTCATTCAGTTCAGAGTTTGGCATAAAACCGCAGGAAGCTGCAAGAAGCCATTTAGAAAATGCTAAAAGAATAATAAAAGAGGCACTTGATGAAGCAGAGATTAAAATAAGTGGTTGCGATATTATTTCATTTGCTCGTGGTCCTGGCTTGGGGCCTTGCCTTAAGGTTGGAGCAACTTGTGCGAGAGCGATTGCTTTAGCAAACAAAAAACCCCTTGTTCCAGTTAATCATTGTTTAGCGCACATAGAAATTGGGCGGCTCGATACGAATGCAAAAGATCCTCTAGTAGTATATGTTAGCGGAGGCAATACCCAAATAATATCTCTCGAAGATGGTGCATACAGGATATTCGGCGAGACCCTTGATATTGGCTTGGGTAACATGCTTGACTCTTTCGGCAGGTCTCTTGGCTATGGTTTTCCTGCAGGTCCAATATTGGATGAGATTTACTTTAAAGGAAGAAAATATATCCCGCTGCCATACACTGTAAAAGGCACAGATCTTGCATTTGCTGGCCTAGAAACTGCTGCCAAGAGATTGATAGGAAAAGTTAATAAAGAGGATCTTGTATTTAGCACACTACATAATGCATTTGCAATGCTAACAGAAGCTACTGAGAGAGCATTAGCATATACTGAAAAAAAAGAAGTTTTAATTGTTGGTGGTGTTGCTGCGAGCAAAGCAATGCGCAAAATAATGCTGAAGATGTGCATTTCTCGTGGTGCAAAACTTTTAGTACCTCAAAAGAGGTTTTGCACAGATAATGGCGCAATGATTGCTTGGCTTGGGCTCCTTGAGTATGAAAATAGTGGTAGAGTAGATATCCGTAAAAGCAACGTAGAACAGAGGGTTAGATTGGAAGACGAAAAGGTGACTTGGGCATAGTTTATTTTTGTTTTTTCTGCATAATTTGCTTTTTATTTGCTAGTAGCCTAATTGCATCTCTTCCCTTGAATTTTATCGAGTCAAAACTGCTAGCATATGTGTACAACCACATCACAAAGAAAAGTATTGCTGAGAATATAAATACTTTTGCCAAAAACAAAAAAAATGCCTCTTGGTAGTTGCTTAGTTCCGCATCAGTGTCTTTAACTGTTAGATAGGCATCTATTGCACCCGCAAGCACAATAACAAGTATAAATTCTAGCAACAGCAAGGTTATCGTGAAGGTATTTTCTCTAGGGGACCTTACCTTTTGCTTAATTTTTCTTTTAAGGTTTTCGCCAGCTTCAAGTTGTGCAATGTAAAGCCGACTCTTTTTCTTTTTTAGCGCAGTGTTTATTGCAAACAAAGAGCATATGAAAAGCACCAACGCAATATATGGGGAAGAATCCCTTGAAAGCCTGAAGGACATGCGTTCGAATGACGGCTCTACTATTTTGTAAATCATTAGTGCTGTGCCTGCCAAAAGAGCTAGTTGTATTAAAAGCAGGGTGAAAAGCCTCTTATCTCGCAAAAGTTCAGAAAAACCTAGATTCAGTAAAGGCACTGTTTCCTTAATGCTTTTTTTGTTTGGCATAATTAAAAGAAGTTTTAAGTAAATAAAATACTTTGCATGCTTATCTTGCATCTATTCAAAGCAGTTCCGCGAAGTATCGTATTTTTGCAATCTTTTTAGTACCATAATACCATAAAAGAACTATTGCGCCAGACATCACGAACCAGCTACCTACGTGCAAAGGTTCAACTAAGCTGTGGCTTATATGAACGCCAGCGTAAATTACAGCATACACTCTAGCCAGATTCACCAAGAAAAGAATGGCTGAGCAAGGCAAAAAAACAATTATTTTTTCCCTTAAAGAGGGCTTTCTGAATGAAAAAACAATTGCTGCAAGAACTGAAATCGAAACAAGGCCTGTACAGGAGTTATTTATTACAAAAACAGCAGTACCGGCCCTAATAGCATTTCCTTGGCTCTCAAGCTGAAAAAGTGAAGCTTCGAATGAGGCAATCCAGTTGGTTATAAAGCTTACATCCGCAAAATATATTATTGCCTGGAGCGTACCGTATATGAGAAAGAATTTAATAAGAAAGTAGAGCTCTTTTTTTCTTTCATCGTTGCATATTCCAAAGCCAAGTTTCTTTTTATTTCGCAAGTCACCACGCTACCTTTTTAAGCTTTAATTTGTATGCCAAGTAGTTTGTTGCTTTGTGTATTAGGAATGTAAAACACAATATCAAAACTACTTCCACAAAGTTAGGTACCCTAATAGGTAAAGTGGCAAGCAAACTACCCACTACAAAATCAAGCTGATCTAAAAAAAGCATTGGTGCGCCACTCTCTAAACCGAGGCGTCGCTTGAAGAAAGAAGCGACAATATCACCAAAAACTGCCCCCAGGACAAGAAATATCCCAAAAGTTGGATAACTTTTAACGAACCATTCGGGCACAAAGTAACTCATAGAAAAGACTGCAATTAGCCCAAATACGATTCCTGCCAAGGTGCCCCTTATTGTTTTGCCTTTGCCAAATATTGGCCTGCCATGAATTTTCCTATTAAAGTCAAGCGGTGTACCGCCACCAAAAACCAAAGCACATGCATTCGCGATGTATATTGGAATCAAATATGCGGCAATGGATATTATGAGATCAATCATAAGCTAAAATTAAGAAAAATAATCTTTATATTAACTTCTACTGAACAAGCCCCGCCAAAAGAAACAGATACCACAATAAGTGGGCTAATAGTGCGCTGCTGGAAGAGCTCAAAAAATTAACTTGAGTATTGTTTAGTTTTCCCTTAATCTCAAAAACTGCACCCAGCAGGGAATCAATAATGCAACCAATAAAACCGCTCAAAAATATTACTAAAAGGCCAAATAAGAGGTTAAGACCAAATTGGTTTAAGTTAAAGGAAAGGTAGGTCACACCTATTAAAAAAGCCCCTGAAAGACCTGCAAACAAACCAAGCATTGTTATGCCTCCGTCAGTACCTCGAGGAACTTCCTTCTTAAGGTTAGTGATTAGTCTTGGCTTTTTTTCGGAGAGAAGACCTATTTCTGATGACATTGTGTCAGACAGTGCAGCACTTATGCCACCATAAAAGCCTATTTTAGAACCGAGAAATAAGGCAATCAACGCAGGCAGGCCATTGCCGATTATGTTTCCCACATCTCTGCTTTCATGCGGTTTGAATTTTTTTCGGCCTAAAGAAGTTGCAAATTCGGCGATTGAAAAGAAAAGAATTAATGTTACAAACGCCTGAAGCCCACCTAAAAAATACACGAATATTCCGAATATATTTGCAAAAAGTATACCATCTCTGCTCAGAAGCTTTTTGTATAATGAAAAAAAAGAAAAAAATGCAATGGATAAAATAACAATTAGCGCACCAAGGTCCGGGCTCATTTATTAGTCCCTTCTACTAAATAGGCCTTTATCACTTCGGCTCTTTGCAGAGGTGCTATTTTCTTCAAGCTATTAAAAATTTTTTGTGCAAGTGCCCCGGACACAACCTGCAACATAAAATTTTCGAAGGTTTCCTTTTTTGCCTCATCAGTTATTTCTTTAGCCATGAGTTTTCTTATCTCGGTTTCTTTCTTTCTGTTTGTTTTTGAAGTGCATATTGCTGTTGCTGCTAGTTTTACTTTTTTGCTGTCGGAAGTATCTGCATAAATTATTGTATCTACTTTACTTTTCCTCCTTCTTACAATTCGCCTAAGGTAGCCGCTATCAAACCTGCAACCTATAAGCTCGGTTTCTGCACTACCTGAACTTACAGCTTTGATCCTGAGCTTAACTAACATAGGTATTTGCTTTTTCTGTGCTGCTATTTCGCTAAAAGGCAGCTCAACTGTCCTGCCAATTAGCTGTTGCTCTTTTTCAGCTGGTGTCTCACCAATGATAATTTCCTTAAATTCCTTTGGTGCTTTTACTTTGTACCATTTTTTCTTTTTCCATTTGTCTGCAGAGCTTCTTTGCTTTTTACCTGCCACAGCAATCGCACTCCTTATTAGCTTGAGATATTCTCGAATCGATTAGTTGTAGGATTTCATCTAAATCAGCATTGCCTGATAGCTCTTCTTGAGAATTATCAATCATCAATTTGCATTTATAGTATACCATCACTTCACCAGCAGCTTTGCTTTTTCAGGAGTATATTCCCAATTTTCTGGTAAGGCCCCTTTTTCCTTATAATAACCTACGAGGCGCCTTATTTTTGAGGTCGTGAGTTCATAGCCGCGCTTAGCTTTATAGTCCTTTTTGTGCTTTTCCATGTGTTCAAGAAGCTTTACGCTTTTCTTTATTAAGCTCATTAGATCTTCAGGCACTTCCTCTTTTGCGCCTTTTTCCTTGAGTATTTCAGATATTGTTTTGCCTGTGAGCTCTTTAATATTAGGCACACCGTACTGGTCCCTAATAATTGCACCTATTTCACTTTTCTTTTTGCCTTCGTGGTGTAGCTTATAAACCATTTCTTCTATTTCTTCTGGTTTGTACTCGACCCAACTATAAACTTTGCTTTCTTTTGATTCTGCCATTGAACCAACTCCCGATCCACCCTAACGGCATGGACCAGAATAACTCAAAACGAGTATAGTATTATCTTTCTTTGAAAAATAATTTAAACCTATCATTTTACCCAAAATTTGGCGAAAAATCTTATAATACATACCTTGCTCTTGAAAATATCTCTTGTATTTTTTTGATTACTAGGCAGCCACTCTTTGCGTTTTTTGCGTATGCCCTTTCTATCAGCAGCCACTCTTTTTTTAGGCCTGGCCTTAGCGAAAGAAGGCTCTTCTTGAAGTTGACAAGGTCCGTGGCTTTATCCTCTATTTTGCAGGAGTAATAACCTAAACCAAAATCTATGAAAAATGGCTCTTCGCCACTTACAATAATATTATCAGCGGTTAGATCACCATGGATTATGCAATTGTTGTGCATCAAAGCAATTGACTTTGCTATTTTCTTGCAAAGTTTTGTATTATGCTGTATGCAATCCTTCGCTTTCTTACCTGAAATTTTCTCGAGGACAATCTCCCTTTTGTCTTGTCTGTAGTCCAAAACAAATGGGGCATTAATACCACACATTTTTACTTTGTGCAGCAGTGCAATTTCCCTTTTTGTCCTCG
>JAWALG010000005.1:0-42673 GCA_038886995.1 Candidatus Iainarchaeum sp. | reverse complement strand
CCTTCAGCAGCTCTTACCATAGATGACATACTTGCGGAGGGCATTGATTTTATATCATTTGGGACTAATGACTTAACACAGCTAACCTTGGGCCTTGACAGGAACAACGAGCGC
This sequence comes from Candidatus Iainarchaeum sp., assembly GCA_038886995.1. Taxonomy (GTDB): domain Archaea; phylum Iainarchaeota; class Iainarchaeia; order Iainarchaeales; family DTGL01; genus DTGL01. The sequence continues at coordinate 42,559 of JAWALG010000005.1, read as the reverse complement.
ATACAGAAATATTTCAATGAAATGCACCCCAGCGTACTTAAGCTGATTAAAATGGTAATTGACGCATGTAAAAGGGCTGGAGTAACTACATCAATATGCGGCCAGGCTGCAAGTAACCCAGAGATGGTAAAAATACTAATAAGGTATGGTATTGACTCGGTATCAGCAAACATTGATAGTGTTGAGAAGATAAGGGCTGTAGTTATAAGCGAAGAAAAAAAGCTCCTAATTGAAAGCACAAAGCACATAAGCGAATTGCTTAAGAGCGAAAAATAGCTTTTTTATTTTTAGTTCTGGAACAAATTTTGTGCTTTATAACAATCCAGGCACCTTTGAATAGAAAAACAAAAATCTGGTTTGCAACCCTTGTTTTTGAAAATCCGTGGTGCCTCTCCTCAAATGCAACGGCAACTTCCTTTATTTTAAAACCTTTCCAATATGCCTGCAAAATCATCTCTACCAAGAAAAAGTTCTCTTTATCATTGGCTTTTATTGAGCGCCATACTTCTTTTTTGAATGCCCTAAAGTTAAGTGAAAAATCCTTAATTGGCACCCCACTTATAATACTAAGATAAAGGTTGCCATTTCTACTTATGAGGTACCTAAGCAAAGAAGATATTTTTTGCCTACGGTATTTTTCAGGTTTGAGATATTTTGAACCAATCACAAAGTCATATTCTGGAAAGTACTTTAGAATTTTAGGTATCTCTTTTGGATTAAGCTGGAAGTCAGCATCCATAGACAAAATAACTTCGCCTTTTGCAATGTCATAGGCATCTTTTAAAGCTGCGCCAATTCCTTCCTTTTTTGCTCTTATAACAACCCGGATATTTTTATAGGTTTTGTAAAATTTCCTAGCCACTTCAGCGGTGCCATCTGGGCTTTTATCATCAACTATTAAAATCTCTGCGTTTAGCTTGTTCTCTGAAATTATTTTCTCTATTTCGGGAATTAATTTTGAGATGTTCTGGGCTTCATTGTAAGTGGGCAAAACTATAGAAATCATTGTTTTGTTCCCTGTAAAAGACATGAAAATACCTTGCCTAAAAATTAAGCTGTTTGCTATTATTTTTTAACGATTCACATATTTTAAGACTTAGCATAAATTCAAAATATTTACTAAAGGGATATCTTTATAAGGAAAGGCGGACAACACATGGCTGAGCTTTACATAGATACAAAAAAAATTGAAAATATTATCAAAAAGCACCGTGCGAAGAAAGTGCTTTTCCAAGCACCTTCAGGCATAAAAAGAAAGTTGCCAGCCATTTTACAAAGCTTGGAAAAAAAGCTAAACTGTGCTTTCATAATGTCTGCTGATTCTTGCTTTGGCGCATGCGATTTGCCACTGGGCATGGTAAATTCAATAAAGCCTGATCTTGTTATCCACATAGGGCATGAAAAAATGCTTCCAGTAAAGAATATCGAGTACATTCCTCTTGAATACAAATTTGAAGACTCTGAAAAGGAGGAGCTATTGAGAATTCTTTCTGACTATTTATCCTCAAGATGTATTTCAAAAGTTTGTGGAACTGCAACAGTTCAGTATTTGTTCCTTCTAAACTGGCTCAAGAAAGAAGCAAGAAAAGCAGGCATAAGCATAGTGCTGCAAAAAGGGGTTGGTGTTAAAAAAGGCCTGGTTTTGGGTTGTGAGACGAAAGCAGCAGAATGCAAAATAGAGCAGGTCTTATTTGTCGGCGATGGACTCTTCCATGCCCTGGGAATTGCAAAAAATACAGGCAAAGATGTTATAGTTTTAGATCCGCTTTCAAAGAAAATAAAACTTGTTGGAAAGGAGGAAATTGGCAAGCGCACAAAAAGGAGAAATTTTGCGATATTAAAGGCGCATAATGCTGAAACATTTGGTATTGTGATGAGCACGAAGCCTGGGCAATTCTTCGAAAAAAAGGCGCTTGAAGCAAAGATGCTCCTTGAAAAAAATGGCAAAAAAGCAGTGCTAATAGCAACTGACATAGTATCTGAAAGCACACTTGCAGATTTCATGCTTGATTGCTATGTAATAATTGCCTGCCCACGCATAAGCGATGACCTTTCAAATTGGAACATTCCTGCGATAACATTTGAAGAGCTAAAAATTGCTTTTTGCAAAACTTAGGCGTTTTCACAAACCTTCGTGCCCTTAAAAGGCATTCCTCGGATTGCTGACGCAAAGTTATCCAAGTCGTTTCCGTTGAGTATAATTGCAGGTATTCTTGATCGTTTAAGAACAAGACAAGATGGCAAATCCATAACCACGTTTTGACCCGGCTTGCTTTCTGCTACTGAAATAAGGGAAATGAGACGCTCATGTGAAATTTCGGGGTAGAACTTTGCCCTTGGGTTCTCTTTTGGGTCTGATGAGTAAACGCCATCAACATTTGTAAGATTAATGAAGGTCGCGCCAAGAAATTCTGCAAGCAGAGCAGCTACGCAGTCTGTTGTTATTCCTGGCAAAAGACCACCGTAAACAGGAATCATGCCTGCGCTTAGAACCTTCTTTGAATCAAAAATATTCTCTAGAACATCGGGGTAGGCCCTTTCAAGACCTTGTATCAGGAGCATTGCGTTTACACGTGTAACCCTTATTGCCAGCGCATCTGCGGAGTAATTTTCTGCGCCTAACGCCTTTGCTGCTGCAATGTAATTTCTGCATATGGCGCCGCCCCCAACAACTATTGCAAACCTGTAACCTTCAGCCCATAATTCTTTTATCTTTTCGGAAAACTTGCCAATAAAAGCAGCATTCGGCTTTTCCTGGGCTACGAGTGAGCCACCCACGGATAGGACAAATGGCTTTCTTTCAAAATCTATTTCTTCAACATCATTTGTTGCCTCTGGCTTCTGTTCAGATGGCTGGCTTTCGTTGAATATCTTAAAGAAGTTTTCATCGAACATTCAGGCACCTCTTAAGGTTTTTATTCTTATTTATAGTAGTTTTTATTATATTTAAAGCATATGCATTTTACGGAAATTATGCCTTATTAGCTGATTTGGCCTTTTGAGCGTTGCGTGATTTTATGAAAAAAGATTTCATAGAAGAGATTAGTGATAGTGAGCTAAACCTTTTCAACAAAAAGCTTAGGAAACTGAGCTCTTTCAAGGGCAGTGGCACTGAGCTTATATCTCTGTATGTGCCTTATGGCGCTGACAGAAGTGCGATAATGTCACAGCTCATAAACGAGAAGAGCCAAAGCTCAAACATAAAGGACCCTAACACAAGAAAGAATGTCCAAGGAGCGCTTAAAAGAATAATAAACCTACTAAAGCAGATTAACTTTGACATACCAAAAAATGGGCTTGCGGTTTTTTGCGGAAACATTTCAAAGCAGGAAGGAAAATCAGACATAAGGTTATTTACGGTAGTGCCAATTAGAAAACTTGAAACAAAGATGTACTGGTGCGATTCCGAATTCAACTTAGAGCCATTAAAGCAGATGGTGCTACCAACTGAGATATATGGAATAATTGCAATAGACAAAAATGAGGCAACAATTGCAATACTTAAAGGCAAGGCCCACGAGATAATAGGGCATTTCAATAGCAATGTTGCGGGTAAGCAGCGCGCAGGTGGCCAATCAGCAAAGCGTTTTGAGCACCTGCGTGAAGAGGCAGAGCATAACTTTTACAAGAAGGTAAGCGAGGCTGTAAACGGCGCCTTGGTGCCTTATGCTGAGAAGCTTAATGGAATCATTGTTGCCGGCCCTGGATTTACGAAAGAAACTTTCCTAGAAAAGGATTTTTTGGATTATAGGTTAAAGAACAAGATAATAGGGACTGTTAGCACATCTTACACTGATGAGTATGGAATAAAAGAGGCAATCGAAAGGGGCAAAGAGCTTCTCAAAAATGCCGCAGTTGTGAAAGAGAAAGAAGCGGTGAGCGAATTCATGACAAACATAATAAAAACAGGGCTGGCCGTGTATGGCGAAAAGGAAACGCTTGAGGCGCTTGAATCTGGCAAAGTAGCAAAGCTACTCATAAGCGAGAGAATAAATAAAACTGCATACAAGCTGCAATGCACCCATTGTGGTTTTGAGAAGACAATTACGATAGAAGAATCTGAGTCCCCTGACCTTAAATGTGAAAAATGCGGCTACGAGATGGAAATACTGGAAGAAAATGATTATGTTGAACTCCTTATGAAAAAAGCTGAAAAGATGGGCACAAAAACCATAATAATAAGCACTGAAACTGACGAAGGGGAACAATTCTGGAAAACCTTTGGTGGCCTTGGAGGAATATTGAGGTACAGATAGTGATGAATAAAATGGGAAACACATTATGTTGGCGCTTCTCAACGAAAAGTAAAGGCATTGGCGGCAAGATAAAGCACAGGTACGCTGATTTTATCGTTGAGGAGCTGCATGATGGCTACAAATGTGCTGTTATACTAGAAGATTTTGGCAAACCATTAATGCACTTGCCAACAGATACTGAAAAAAAATATCTTTGGGTCGAGCTACAGAAGAAAAACAGGGATTTGCATGATGCAATAAGGCAACTCTCAAGGGCGTTGCACTGCAGCCCGAAGAGGATAGGATATGCTGGAATAAAAGACAAAAGGGCAATAACATGCCAACGCATAAGCATATTTAAGCCAAATTTGTCCCTTCTAAGGGGCTTTGGCACAAATACGCTTTTGCTTAAAAGCGCTGCATGGTCTGAAGAGCCGATTGATTTAGGCATGCTTTCTGGAAATGCTTTTACAGTAACGATAAGGAACATTGAACTTAGCAAAGAAGAGATAATGGCAAATGTTGAGTCGTGCTTTAGCGAGATGAGAAAAGGTATTGCTAATTATTTTGGGGCACAGCGCTTTGGTGGGATAAGAAATGTAAGCCATCTTGTTGGCAAAGAGATCATAAAAGGAAATTATAGGAATGCGGTAGTGCTTTACCTCTGCTCGGAATCAGAGCATGAGAATGAAGAGGTTAAAGAAGCTAGGAAACTTGCAGCTAAAAATGATCTAAAAGGAGCACTTAATGCGTTTCCGAAGAAGTACAGATATGAAAGGGCAATGCTTCACCATCTTATCGCGCATGGAGAAGATTATATCGGTGCTTTAAGGACACTACCTAAAAAAATAGTTTTCCTTTTTACGCATGCATATCAAGCGTATCTGTTCAATAAAATAATTGACGAAAGATTGGATTCTGGTATAGGCCTGAGACCTGTTGAAGGTGAACCAGTTGAAAATGGCATACCATTAGGGTTATTGCCTGGCTTTGATTCAGCATTCACTCCCGGTATTATTGGTAGGATCGAGCGCAAGGTGCTTGCAGAAGAAGATGTTGATTTTTCGATGTTTAAGGTAAAAAGGATGCCTGAGTGCTCTAGTGCTGGCGCAAGAAGAAAAATAGCCGTTTTCCCTGAGAAAACCAAGGTCATAAGCATAAATGCAGATGAATTTTTCCCTGGCAGAAACCTTTGCAAGGTATATTTCGAGCTTGAAAAGGGCAGTTATGCAACAGTAGTGCTGAGAGAGATTATGAAGACAGAAGTTGCATAAAGGCATTAGTTTACAATTTAAAGTTTATCATTCAAAAAATATGAAGGTATGTGCTTGCTTGAGCTAATAGTTTTATGTGTATCTTGCTTTGCCCTTACTTTAGTCCTTGTTAGGGCAATAGCAAAGCGCAACTTGAAGGCGGGGATAAAAGGAACAGATATAAATAAGGCAAGCAAGCCAGAGCTACCTGAAAGCACAGGTATTGCATTGCTTCTGCCAGTGTGGATAACTGCAATAGTAGCATCTCTTGCAAAAATGGATTTTAACTTCATAGCATGGGCAGTAATGGTGAGTGGATTTTCAATAGTGGGTTATTTGGATGATATGAAGCACAAGGTTACTGCAAAAGCAATACCTTGGCGCTTTAGGGCTGCAGTTATCGCGGTCCTTTCGCTACTTTTCTCCTTTATATTTTTTGGTAGCGACTTTTTGCTAGTGGTGCTAGCAGCACTTTACCTTGCAGGGGTTGCGAGCTTTGAAAACACATTTGCAGGACTTAATGGGCTTGAGGCCGGGTCTGGGCTTATATTGGCAGTTTTCTTTACGATTGTGCTATCATATGGGCACACAAATGGCCAGGAATATGTGCATTTAGTGCTTTTGCCTATTGTTTGTTCAATACTGGCATTCCTTATGCTTAATAAGTATCCCGCAAAGGTTTTCCCTGGCGACTCTGGAACGCTATTGATTGGCTCCTCGATAGCAGGCATTGTCGTAATGCAAAGATCACTTTGGCTTATGGTTGTAACCTTTGCTTTCTTTTTGCCACACATAATTGATTTTGCCTTAAAGATTGTGACAAACCCTAAAGATCCAAGCCAAAAGAAGGAACCGCCGTATAAGATAAACAAAGACGGCACACTTAGTGTTCCTGAAAGTAGGAAGCTTGACTTTGCGAAGCTGCTAGTTCTTTTGTTTGGGCCTAAAAAAGAGCCAGTGCTTGTTGCAATGATGTGGCTTTGCGTTGCTGCAAATTGCGCTTTTTGGACACTCGTATTATTTTTGCCTAAATAGGCCTTTTCTACGTGTTGCTAAAAAGACAATTAATGAGATTGTTGTTGGCAGAATTATCCTGGCGAAGTCAAATATTGCAATGAATGAAATTATTTTTGCTTGGTCCACCTGCAAGCTTCCTGATAAGAAAAGATACATTGCTGTTTCAACTAGCCCAACGCCTCGTGGAGTAAAAGGGACTCTCTCAAGCAGAGCAATCGCAAAAAAAAGTAAGAGAATGGTATCAAAGGCCGGATAAATACCAATAGCAAAAGCTGAAAAAATAAAGCACAGAAATTCAAAAAATAAGGCAATTATGCAAAAAACAAATATTTTTGGCATGAGAGATGCGTCACGACTTAAAAAATAAGAGTAATCTGCGAATAGATGATCCAACCCAGACAGAGGTCTAAATCTCAATGATACATTACTAAGAAAGGAAAGTATTGCCTTGTTCGCCATTTTATTTATGGGCAGAAGAAGAATTGCTGCGGATAAGATAATTGCAATAAGACCTATCACAAAAAATAACATAAGTGTAGTTCCAAACAAGTGAAACTGAGCTGAAAAGAGTAAAGCAAAAACAGAAAATAAAGCCAGAGTGAGAAACTTTATTCCTTTTACCAGCATGCTTGCGCCAATGCCTTTGTGCATTGGCACGCCCTTGGCTTCTTTAAGAAGGAAAGCCCTAAGCAAATCGTTGCCTAACTGCATAGGAGTAAAAGACGCAAACATTGAAGATATTCCGAGAAAGGCAGCGTTGCTGTAACTTAAGATGCGCTCTTTTCTTAAAACGAATGCCCATGCAATGACCCAAACTATAACAGAAGCAATGAAAAATAATGATGAAAGAAGAACAAGAAAAAAATCTGCTTTAATTAGTTCTGGAAAGGCCCCACTAAACTTTATTAAAATTGCAAAAAAAGAGGTGATAAACAAAAGGGCAATTATTGAATTTTGGACTGCTTTTTCAGCATTTATCTCTGGCAGATTTTTCCTAAGCATTTATCTTTTTTAGGTGTAGAATGTTTAAAACCCTGTTGCTAGCAAAAAATTACAATTAACCAATAAGAAGCAGAAAAATAAAAAAGAAAAAAAGAAAGAAAGGCATTGCCTTTCTTTTTTATTTAGCCTAACAGCCTGTCAAGCTCTCTTATGAGCTCTCTTGCCGCTGCTTCTGTGTCTGCTGCTGTGTAACCAGCAACAATTATGCTGCCGTCGCTGAGCTTGTCAACCACGTAGTCGCCTCTGGCTGTCAATCTCTCTGTAAGCTTCTTGCCGTCACTGAGGGTTATGTCTTGTGCATACCTGTTAACTTTCCAACCACCGACAATTATCTTTGGCTTTCCGCTTAGTGCAGCATCGTGTGTGAAGACAAGCTGTCCAACAGGCACAATCCTCTTGGCTGTGCTTATGCTTGGTGTGGCCTTTATGTTCTCTACTACAACACCGCCAGCAGGACAAACTGTTGGTGTAACTGAAACGTTGTAGTTTATCTTCTTCGCTGTAATCCTTGTACCTGCGCTTGTTATCCTCTCTTCGCCTTCGTTCAAGAGAATTGTTTCGCCGCCAACAACAATTGTAGTTTCACCCTGAGGACCTACCACATAGACCCTTGCTTTGAGCCGGTCCTCTGGAATTCTTGCCCAGAAGTAGTCGTTGCTTATGTCAAATTCGCTGCCGTAATCAGAATAAGCTTTCTGTAGGTTGTAGGATGGGTCGTCCTGCGTAAGGTCAAACTTTTGTGTACTCCTGGTGTATTTAAACTCGCTACCTGTCACGCTGTAGTTTGAGTTGCCGAATGGTGCCAAGCTGCCGTCTCTAGTGTCTATATAGATTGTACCTTTACCGTCATTATCTGGCTCGGTAAGCTCAAACACCGCAGTATAGAACTCACCGCTCTTACCACCGCCAAACTCTCGCCTATTTGGCATGTAAAAGAGGTACTCTAAACCATCATCTAAGTCCTCAGTAGTATCTGTGCCCTTGAATTCCAACTCATAACCGCCTTTTCCTTTGAATACCTGTTTCTTTAAGAGCAACCATACAGATCTATCCACTGTCGAGTAATACCAGTAGTATTTATATTTGCCGTTGTCGCCCTCTAAGTCGAAAGGAAGTTCATCATAGTAAGTGCCACCTGTGGCGTCGAAAGTTGCTGTTGCACTATCGCAGTCGAGAGTACCGCTTAAAGGTGCACCAACTATCTCGAAACAACCTTCGTGGTTTTGCTGGTCAGTGTACCTCATTCTGAAATAGTACTTCTGAGTACCACGCCTGTCAAAGGTAAATGTCTGCTCAGTTGTGCTAGATAAACCGCCAATATATAGTGGTATCTCGTGCCTGGTATCATCGTCATCAGTGTAGTATATCTTGTGGTCTTTTATCGTTAGTTCTGATGATGGCTTTGTTACAAAGCCGTCAAACACAACTTTGAAACGGCCATATCCCGGCGCATTTGGTTCGCCGTTCAAGAACACTGCTTCGCTCTTTGCACCGTTTCCTGTTAAGCTGTTCTTCTTAGCGTAAACTGGCATCTTCCAGTTCCACTTGCTGTAGCCCTCAACAGCAGCGTTGTAGATGCTATAGCCTGTTATGGTGTCGTTTGCACCATCACCATCAGAATCGCCATAAACAAACTCAGCTTTCCAATACTTCTGGCTCGAAGAAGTCACTGTTTCATCATAAGGATACTTTTCACCATGCACAAGTTTTACTGTACCTGGCCCTACTGTGATTGTTGCTTTGTTGGAGCCGTCCACAACCTGCTCGAAAAGGCTATCCACATACACTGAAGTTGCTAAGGGGTTTTCGCCGCTAACGTATATCCTCTGATCAAGGAATTCGCCTGCTTCTACATCTGTAGCTTCTGCTATTAAATTGTTTTCTGGGTCAAGCAAATGGAATGTACCTTTATAAGTAACAGTACTCGTGCCAAGGTATGCGTGCTTAGTCAAAGAAACAAACTTCAGTGTTAATGCCTTACCTGCATAACGCCCTTTCCCCTCAAGACCTGTGATCTTGTCATCAGCACTACCTGCCGTAAGTGTCTTTTTGGCTTCTTCAGATATAAGGGTAATTTCAGTGCCATTGCTATTTACCTTTTGCACAGTGTACTTACCTTCAGGACTACCACCGCCCAGCAAGGGCACGTATATTGTATTTCTGCTGTCCTTATTAAAGTCGAATGGAATTCCTGGGTTCAGGGTAACGCTATACACAAAGTCTTTCTCAGAGTCAAGATAAAGTACTAGGTCCTTGACTTCCTTGCTTTCTTCGAAAAGCAAATCTGGCCTAATCTGTAGCTTTTCTTTTATATCCATGTCGTACTGGCGACCATCTTTTGTGTATTTCCATGTAGTATCAAGCAACGAGGAAAGTCTTGAGTTACCGAGCTCTGCTGGATTCAATGTTTCTTTAGTACTAGAATCCACTTCCAATTCATACTTATAGTTCACGCCGTCTTCGCCGTATGTTGTTTCGCCGCCTACTACGAGTTCAACGCTAAGGCCTGATACTGTTGCTGATGGCCTTACTTCTTCGCCGCCGCCAATTGAGCTTCTGTCAATTGTACATGTTACAGCACTATCTGTGTAAGCAAGCTGTGCCAACTTCGCTGCAATGTTTCCTGCCCAGAGTGCGTCGCTGCTTGCTTTTGGCCCGACAACAATGTCATAAACTGGAGAGCCATTTGCGTTGATAACATCGCTTCTTGTCAAGGATATCGCTGAAACAACCGGTGCTAAAGCGGTTCCAAGCAGTGCTATTCCAGCACCCAAAGCTGCTAGCCTCTTCACATTCATTCTTTTCATAGCTTTTTTCACCTCACCTTAGTTCATTTAGCCCTCTCTCAAAGGTTATTTGGAGAAGGCTTTATCTTTACTATGCTGTGCTTTATTTAAATATCTTTCGTTTTTCTGCCTTTTAGCAAGGTTTTTGCCCAAAATTAGGGCATAAAATTCTATATATTGTTGAAATTGGTTTCGTCAATTTGCGAAACACACCCTTCATTTTTCCCTAACCTGAAACCCGGCTTTTGGAAAAGTGAAGCATAAAAGCGCTCAATATCTGCCTTCTTAAAGTTCTTTTCAAGGTAAACATTGTACTTGAATATGTACTCAGCCATGTGGTTCAGGGCTTCTTGAAGGTCAAAGGCAGTAAACTCGGCCTTTGGTGGCTTTATCACTTCAACAACGCTTGGGCCATACAAATACATGAACTGAACCAAAGAGGTAATACTCTTAAAGCCAATTGTGATGTCAAGATGCCCTATGTAAAGGTCTTCCTGCTTTTCTGGTTCAATAATGCTGCTTGAATACAAAACAAAGGCATCTTGCGCCTTAAGTGCCTTTTCAATTTCCTTCATTTGCTGCAACGCAGCTTTCCTGTTAAGACCCTTTACCTCAATGTATGCCTGAATATCAATTTTCGGCTTTTCCTGCTCGGCTAACTCTCTCTTGTTAAGAAGTTCTTTTTTTATTTCCTCCGAAATGTAAAACATGCCGGCTTTTTCACTAGCAAGTTTCAGTTCAATCATTTGTTTCAATGCTTTTTCAACATCCAATGGGCTTTCACCAACCGCTTTCGAAAGATCCTGGATGCTCATAGGCCCTTCAAGAAGTTCCTTGGCTATCTTTATCTGAAACCAGCTTAGAATCGCCACAAAAATCACCACATAGAAGTAGCGTTGAAAACACTTTAAAACATTTACTTATACACTTTTGTATATATGAATAACATAAATTGTTGCTTTATTCTGCTTGATCTGAGCACAACAGTGTCTGACAAAGTGAAAGGCATGTCTGAAGCAGGTGCATCAGTAGCTCAGCATGCCGGTGAAATGGCCAGCAGTTTTGCTGGAAAACCAGAAATCCTTGCAATAGGCATAGTGATGATAATTGCAGCAGTAGCAGTTATTTTCTTTATAAAGAAGATAATTATAAACTCCTTGCTTGGTTTAATTGCTTGGGCTATTATAAAATTCGCATTTAACATAGAACTACCCTTGGTTGCAGGCCTTATCGTGAGCGCTATTTTTGGCCTTGCTGGCGTGGGTGCGATGCTTGTTCTCAAATTCTTTGGGGTTTTTTAGGTGCTCTAGACATCTTAATTCCTAAATTGTAGCCACAGCTCTTACATTTGCCTTCTTTGCTCAAGCCAACAATGTCAACATTATAACCAGCCCTCTTTATTACGACAGCACTACAATTTGGGCAAATTGTATTTTGCTCTGAACCAACATTCCCAATGTAAACATAATTAAGACCGAATGATTTCGCAATATTGTAAGCTTCGTTAAGCGTCTCAATTGGCGTTGGTTTTACATCAAGCATTTTGTAATTAGGGAAAAACCTGGAAAAGTGCAAAGGCACATCTTTGCTAAGGCCTGAGACAAAAGAGCAAACATCTTTTAGGGATTCTCTTGAGTCATTGCTGCCTGGAACAACAAGGTTTGTAACCTCAACATGCACACCAGACTCAAAAAGCACTTCAATATTCCTTTTAACAACTTCAATTTCTGCATTGCCACATAATATTCTGTAAAATTTAGCATCACCTTTGAGGTCAATATTTGCTGCATCTAAGTATTTGCAGAGCTCCTTGATAGATTCTTTGCTCATGTAGCCATTGCTTACCCAAACATTGTAAAGGCCATGCTTTTTTGCAATCTTCATTATGTCAATCGCGTATTCAATAAAAACAGTTGGCTCAACATAGGTATAAGAGATTCCGTCCAAACCTCTGCTAAGAGTATTCTCCACTATTTCTTCAGGCGTTGTCTCTTCGACTGCTTGAATATCCTCTTCTATAAATTCCTGTGAAAGTTCGAAATTCTGGCAAAAAAGGCATTTAAAATTGCACCCATATGTGCTGATGCTACTGCAATAAGTTCCTGGCATGAAATTGTAAATCGGCTTTTTTTCAATTGGATCGGGTGTCTGTGTAAGTGCCTTATTGTAAACCAAAGAGTAAAGCTTTCCGCCTATGTTTTTCCTCACACGGCAAAAGCCGGTCTTTCCTGGCTCTATTGTGCAATATCTTGCGCATGCAGTACACTTTACCTTTGCATCTTTGAGCTTTTCATAAAACCTTGCCTCTTCCATAAAACCATGTTCCTTTAATGTCTCCTTTAATAATTCTTTTTTTATACATTCATATTAATTAGGCTTTTGTGTGATGTAATGAAGCTGTATGACTGTGACCTGCACATACACAGCCCATATTCCGGAGGCGTAAGCAAAAACATGCTTCTGCCTGAGATCTCAATGCAAGCAAAGCTGAAAGGCCTTGATTTAATTGCAACAGGGGATGTTCTTAACAAAGAGTGGCTTAAGCATCTCAAGGAAAACCTCCGCGAGGAAGACGGCTGCTTCAGGGACAAAAAAATTGATGTTTACTACATCCTTGGCGGAGAGATAAACGACTCTTCAAATGTTCATCACCTCTTTTTTGTGCCTAATTTTGAAAGTGTAGAACTTTTGAGAAAAAAGCTCTCAGTGTATGGAAGGCTTGATGGAAATGGCTTTGGAAGGCCTTCCATCAACCTCAATGCAGAGAAGCTCGCAGGGATTATAGAAGAAGCTGATGGCATAATAGGTCCTGCACACGCATTTACGCCGTATTATTCAGTATATTCACATTTTAACTCCATACAAAGCTGTTATGGCATGCAAACAAAAAATGTATTATTTATGGAGCTTGGCCTCAGCGCTGATTCATACTTCGCGGACCTCATTTCAGCAAACCATAACTTGGTTTTTTTGACATGCAGCGATGCACATTCGCCGTGGCCTCATCGTTTAGGCAGAGAATTCACAAGGATTGAACTCAAAAAGCCATGCTTTGAAGAACTTAAGAAAGTTTTTACAAAAAAGCGCGATATGGTAAAGCTTAATGTAGGCCTCGATCCAAGAGAAGGTAAATATCATTGTACAGCATGCAATAAATGCTATTCAAAGTATTCAATTGAGAGTGCCAAAGGCCTAAATTGGAGATGCCCAAGGTGCAAAGGAACAATAAAGAAAGGCGTCAGGGACAGGATTATTGAGCTTGCTGATTTCAAGGAAGAAGTGCACCCAGAATTTAGAGCGCCATACTTGCACATAATACCGCTTGCTGAAATAATAATGATTGCAACAAAGGCCCAAAACATAAATAGCGATTCTGTGCAGTCAGTATGGCAAGAGCTTGTAGGCACATTTGGCTCAGAGATAAAGGTCCTTTTGGATGCACAGCTCTCAGAGATTGATAGAATAAACGAAAAAGTTGCAATGCACATTGATGCCTTTAGACAAGGCAATGTGCTTTACATAAGCGGTGGTGGTGGAAAGTATGGTGAACCAATAATATGCTCTTCACGCGAAGAACTTGAGTTAAAAAAGCTTGAATTAAAGGATGTACTTGAGTGCAACAGCACTTTCAGAGGGCAGAAAACGCTTGCAGAGTTTTAAAGCATTTTTACCTTACATAGGTCGGGTTTTCTTCCTTTTCCGTTTCGCTAACGCTTTTTGTTGATAGCTCATTCATTATCTGCTTGAATGCATTATCAATGCTTTTTGACTCTTTTGCAATTTCTTTCATGTCTATCTTAAAGCCATACCTCTTTATGAGAAGCTCCAGAATTTTCTCAGCAGCGCCGTGATCACCATATATAAGCTTACTGCTGGTTTCGCCCATTAAGCAGGCACCTTTCATGCCATTCTTTGCAGCAATGCCTAAGATAAGCCCAGCCGCACCTGAAACCAAGCCATTGTTCATACCTGTTTTTGCCCCGAGCTTCTTAAAGCTTTCGAGTGTTTTCTTATCAGTGGCTGCCACAACTACCTTTGGTTCGTGGTTAAGACGCGCATCGCCTATATTGATACCTGCCAATGTGTAGACCTCTTTAACGCCGAGGTCCTTTGCAACCTTAACTATTGCTTCTGCAAACTCATAGTGATCATTAACATTTGTGATTCTTGGATCAAGAGCTGGCTGCACAGGCCCTGCTAAGAAAAGAAAGTCCCGATTCTTCATGGTGTAAAGGAAAATCTCATCTTTTATAAGGTCGGCTATACCATTGTTTATATAAACACTTGGCGGAAAAGAGTCAGAATAAACATTAGCTATTTTCTCAGCACCTAATTTTTTTAGTGCATAATCTGTTGCTATCTTGCCAACAAGGCCGATGCCTGGCAAACCGGTGAAAAGCACCGCGTTATTTAATTTCCTTTTTTCCCAAACAAATTCAACCCTTGTATTCATAAAAAAACCTTTGGCATTCTATTTCTCAATTGTGGCAATGCCGCCGCTCTTTTCAATGTTCTTTACGAGCTCCTCAGCAAATGCTGTAAGCACTTTATCTGCGCTCTTGTAATCTGGGGCTCTGTTGGAGAGATGGTATTTGCCACCGCCAATATAAGTTGCTTTTATCTTTGAGTATTTTTCCTGTTTCAATAACTCCTTGAATGCACTTTTTATTTTTAGTATGGCATCCGCTTCATAGCTCTTTATTCTCACAACTTTTGTCACTTCCTTCTCAGGTACTGTTATGCTCTTTTTAATATGTTCAAGAAGTGGCTCTACAAGCTCTTCTGGCAGACAATCAAGAGCACTCTTGCCAGAAACAAGCGCTTCTTGGAATGCGTTCATTAAGCTGCCATGTTTTTCTTCGAGCGGCTCAGCTATCTTTTTACATGCAGTTTCAAAGTTCATTTTTCTCTGCTTTGCAAATATCTCAAGTATTTTCTTAGCCCTTTTAGCTTGTTCCCATTCCTCAATCTTGGCCTTTTGTTGTGATTCTGATACTTTTATTAGCGAAAGATCCACTTGAAGCTTTTCCTTATCAGTCCTTATTACTTGTGCAGCCCTGAGCTGGTTTGGCCTAACATGGTTTCTTATATTTTTTATCCATCGTGATGCAACCTGTGAAATATGCACAAAGCCTTGCACATTTGGGTAGTCCAAAAGGTCAGCGAAAGCACCGTAAGGCAAAACCTTTGTTATTTTTATAACCACAACCTCATTTGGCTCAGGCCACTTCTCCAAGAAACCACCACTTCTTGCTATATTAGTATTCCCTAAGTTTTTTTGCTTCGGTAAGCTTTATCCTGTGTGCAGTGCTTTCTGCAAGAATTGCATTGCACACATTGCATTTTATCTTTCTAGTTGCGCAGGAATAAACAACCTGCTCGTTACCACAAGCATTGCACTTTATGCGCCAAAAGGGCGCATGCTTTTTTTGCACAGATTCAGCCATAAAAACCACTACTCCTTTACAGCAATTTTTCTTGAAAGCAAAATATCTGCAACGTCTTCTGGAAGATCAACGATTTGCCCTTTTTTGTATGGACCAAATTCCTTCATGTTAGGTCCAACAAAAGCAGGCACTTCCTCTATAATTTGAACTGAAATTGTATTTAAATTGCTATCCTTTTTCTTCTTTTTTTGCTCTGCGGAGAAAATTTTCTCAATTGATTTTTGGTATTCAGAAACGACTTTGCATATGTTGCAGAAAAGCTTCTTTTCGTCTTCGGTTAGTTTTTCATCCTCAACATCTTCCTCTGCGACCGCTGCATGAAATGCCTTTTTTATTATCTTCTTCTGCCTTATCTCAAGTATCTCCTTTGCCATGCGCTGTATGTTGAAGAAATCTTCGCTAGGTGCTTCACCAGCAGAAAGGCGCTTTACATATTCTTCCTTTTTTTCTTCAAGGTATGCTTTCAGCTCAACCATAAAATCTTCGCCTAGCTCTGCAAGCTGTTGGCTGCCCTTTTCTTGCCTGTGAATCCTACGGAGCTCATCAAAATCTATGGAAGACACCCCTAAACTATTTTTCCAACACCTTTTGCTATAAGGTAAACTGCTGCATTTTCCGGAAGCTCTACTTCCTCTTTCTCAAATGGGCCAAATTTGGCCCCTTTTATTTTAAATTCTGGTGCCTTACTAATAAAAACCTTTATTTGGTCATCGCTGAATGCCAAAGCATGGTCAAAAGGGTTAAAATCTCTCAAATAATCTATGCTTATTGTCTTCGCAATAAAGCCAGTTGAGCCATGAAGTGTATCTGGGACTCTTACAATCTTGTAAATATCCGCTGATGTCTGGCGGTCTATAGGCAGTGATTCCATTCTCAAAGCCATTTCCGCCAGAGATTTCCAAAACGAGGCAGCAACACTTTCAGATTTAGAAGAAGGAAGCAAGCCCTTTTGTATTTGAGATACTAACTTTTCTCTGTTCTGAACAATATGGCCAACCAGCATTTTTCCAGATCGCTTTTGGCTCGTGCTCAAAGAAATGCACCCATATTGAAAAAGCCAATCAGCATTTTGCTCAAGAATAAAACCAATCATTCTGTCTAAAACCCTTTTTCTAAGGCCTGTTGCCTCATTTATTTTAGGGCAAAGCAGATTTTCAAAATTAAAGCCACTTTTCTCAAAAGAAAAGCCCTCACCAGTAAGATAATCAACTATCGCTAGACGCGCATCTTGTGAAAAATTTTTAATGCGGACATCACGAACATGCACATGGTAGCCGGCGTTGCCGGAAAAGTTTACGGAAATGCTGCCAAAGCTGAGCTCATCATTTAAAATATTCAAAAGCCGGAAGGTCTGCCTTTTAGTTTCCTCTATGCACTTTTCACAAGGAAACTTAAACTGTGCAAGCTTTCCACCGCAGCTGCTGCAGCTCTCAGTCGCTGCCCCATAAGTTTTTCCGCAATTCTCACACATCCAGAAATCATGGTCCTGCTTGCAGTCAGAGTCAACATCAGATACATCAAACTCGTAGATTAAATCAGAGCCGATAAGGCCTTTGCTTTCCATGGGCCTTGCTGCTGGATCTTTATAGTAAGCAGGTGAGCATGATATGAAAAAGGGCACCTCGCTCCTTAGGAAGAAATTAAGTTCTTCATTTGAGGAGAAACTTATGTGCCTCTTTGCAATCTTCTTTCCAAAAGCACCTATGCCAAACTCGCGCATCTCAACATGAGGTATGCTCTTAATTTCATTTGATGCATAAAAGCGCCTGAAGCGCTCCTTAAGAAATTCTTCCTCTCTAAGCAGAGCCAACAGCACCACCTTTTGCCCTGAGCGCATTGCGGTAATAGTTTATAGGATTCTTAACATTGCAGTCAGCAATACAAAAGCCATAGCTCTGCATCTTAGCACAAGACAAAGGCGCATAGCTTCTACCTTGCTTGCCGCGGACAATTCTTGAAATGTGATACTTTGCGATCTTTTCATCATAATTTGGCGCATGCGAAAAGGCCTGCAGAATTTTTTCCTCTGAAAGGCCTATTGCTGCTAGGAAAGCAGCTAACGCAAAATTTTCCATATGCGAAAGCTTGCCTCCAGATACGAGCTCAGAATAAAGGCGTTCCATGCAAGGTGGCATTGCCTGAAGGTCTGTGCCTACTACAGAGTGTTCTTTTTTGATAAGCATTGATTCATTTAGTGCCTCGAAAGCTAGGTCCTTTATGCCTTTGGGCGCACCATCAGCATTTACAGGCAGCGATGACAAAACAACATTCATTGCTTTCTCTGATAGGAACCTCGCAAAACGGCTCTCATCGAGCAAAACTTTTCCTTGGGAAACATTTTGGTTTAGTAGCTTGATTGAGTCATCTTTGCTAGGTGCGCTCAAGAAATCAAAAATAGAAAGTTCAAGGTAGTTTTTGCCTGCAAATTCTTTTGCAGAAAAAGTCAAGCCAAAATCATGTGCAAGAGATTCTAAATCAGGGCTTATTCCTGTTGCTTTTTTTGATTTTTCAATGAAGTTTAAAGTGCCTTTTTGCATAGATCTCGCAAAGTAGAAATAATATTTTTGGCTCCCAAGAAGTGAAACCATTATTTTTGCAACCTGGTATGCAATAACTGCGCTTTTTAATGACTCTCGGTCCTGAAAAGGTACATCATATGGCTTTCCCATTAAAGCATTTTTCAGCATTGATTTAGCAAGACCTTTCGTTGATGAATTAAGCTCATCTAAGGGAAGGTTTAATTTTTGTATTATCTTCTTTGCCCTGTTGGAATAAGGATAACGAGCACAAAATATAAGCTCCTCCAAAGGAAAATCTACCATAAAAAAGCTTTTTGAGCAAATGTGTTTTAAAAAGTAGCAGGGCACTTTTCCTTTAAAGAATCATGTGCGCCAAGTAGAATTGAATCTTTGTAGGCCCTATGTTGTAGCTTATTTTCATTGGTGTCTCATTCTTTAATTCCATCGTAATAGTTTCGTTCGGGTCTGCTTCTCGCACTATGTTTTCAAGGAAATTAAGGGAGTATTTTCCAACGACATTTGCTTTGGATTTCACTTTCACTAGGTCCTGGTGCTTTGCTTCTGTTTTAAGCATTCCATGAGAACCGCGAGCTTCAATGAAAAGCTTCGAATTCTCAACCCTAAAGACAACGCTGCTTTCAAAAAGAGCAGCATCCTTTAGCGCTTCTTGGAGAAGTCGTGCCTGTATCTCAACCTTTGCATCGTGCTGTATTTCCGGAATCTCTGGGTCTTCATCAAGCACATCAATCAGTGGTAGCTTAAAAGTCCTTTCTAGTGTTCCAGAAACAGAAATGCTCAAGTAAGAATCTTCAATGCTTATTGTAAGTGTGTCTGTTAGAGATGCTCTTTTAACAACCTTGTTCAACTCTTCTAAATCCAAGCCAACTAAGGCCGGCTCGATAGAAAACTTGCTGAAGAAATCCTTTGGGGCATTATAGCTCACAAGCACTATTTGGCTTGGATCTATTGCCTTAAGGGACAGCCCATTCTCATTAAACCTGAAATTTGCTTCTGATATAAAGCTAGAAACCGCACGGATTGCCGCCTGGAAAGGCTGGATTTTCGAAACCTGTATCATTCCAACACCGCCTATTAAAAATAGAGTGGGAAGAATTTAAATTGTTTCCTTGCTCATTAAAAATCATTAGCTTAAAATACAATATATAAAGCTTTCTAACATAGCAAAAATAATGCTTTGGTTCTTGCTCATTATTTCTGCAATATTCTTCTTCTCATGGACAAACATACTTGACAAGATACTTGTTGACAAATACGCGAAAAACCCAATCTTGAGCATCGCTGCTTGCAATATACTAACAGCACCATTTTTGTTAATTTTGATTGCATTTTGGCCGCCCACCATGCTAGACAATGGCTCATTCTTGGCACTTTTCGCTGCAACGCTTTTAAGCATGCTAGGCGGTGCTCTTTATTACAAGATAATGCAAAAGTCGGAGGCCTCTCGAGTTATCGTTGTGCTACAAACAGCACCAGTATTCATAATGATCTTGGCCATGACATTCTTGGACGAAAGGCCAGACGCAATTAAGGTTTTAGGCGTGCTAAGCATAGTCACTGCTTCAATCCTTGTTTCTAAGAAAAGCGGTCTAACATTTGACCGATGGTCTTTGGTTGCTGCAGTAAGCTCATTCATATTTGCGGTATACTTCATAACGCTTAAGTCGGTGCTCCAAAGCTATGATGCATGGAGCGTCTTTATATGGAATATAATAATTGCTGTTTCTGCAATAACTGCATTTTCGCCACTTTACATAAAAAAACTTAGGGAAAATATTAGGGAAAAACCTAAGATTGTGATTGTAGCATTAGCAAGCCAAGTATGCTTTTTCTGCGGACATATTCTTAGGTTGAATGCTCTGCAAATGACAGAAGCCGCACTCATAGGAGCTATTGGCGGCATCCAGCCAATTATAGTTTTTGGATTGTCCTATGCTTTGAGCAGCATATCACCAAATTTCTTTAAAGAGGACTTCAGCAAAGATAACTTCAAATTAAAGGCACTTGGGGCTTTCCTTGCTGCTTTAGGTGTGGCGCTTATAGCGGTCTAATTGCACACTACTCAACATCAATCCTCGGCGCAAGATAGTATGTGATTCTTGCCTTTTCATTCATGAACTCGAGCTTAAGTGGTGCATCACTCTTCAAGAAAAGCTTTAGTTCATCTTCGCCTGATAGCACTTTTAGCATATTCTTAAGGTAGTCAAGAGGAAACATTGCCTTGCAATCCTTGCTTGCCTCAAACTTCTTAATAGAGCCATCTTTTTTTTGAACCTCGTTTATGAATGTTCCCTTGCTGCTGTTTGCGGAAACATAGAAGGTTTCATTTCTAACCCCAAAAGTAATATGTGCTGAAAGTATTTCGGCGTCCTTTAAAGAGTCCTGAATAATGGCTGCTTTCAATGAAAGCTCTGCATCAAAATCAATCTTTGGATTTGGAACCTGCCCTTTTGAAACATCAATTAAAGGCATTGAAAAGCTTCTTGATGATTTACCAAGAAACTTTATTGAGAGCACGGTTTTATCTGCGCCCATCTCGAGCACAATTACATCATCTGATTTTGCCCTTGACATTATCTGCCTGAAGTAGTCCATATCAGCTCCGAGCTTTATCTCTTTTTCAACATTAAATTCCTTAAATGCGCTTTTTGGCATCTCAAAGTCAACCATTGCTATCTGGCTCGGGTCTGTTGCCTTAAGCGCAAGCCCACTGTCACTAACTATAAACTCTGCTTCATCAATCAATGCAGCTATTGCCTCAATATTCTTCCTGAATGCATTAGCATTCTCAAAGACAAGCTTTATATAAATCACCTCATTGTCTTAATTTTGCCCATTCTTCTTTGACCTTCTTGAATAGATTAGAATCAAAATCTTTTAATTCCTGTGCTACCTCGACGCTTAAGGTTAACGGCGCTTTGCCTGAAGGTTTTGCAATTATGCGCATTATTGCTCCCTTTCTAATGCGTCTTAAAATTTCGGGATATTCACAAACTACAACTGCCTCTGCGGTGCTATCTGATACAAGTGCACTTTTTGCTTCTTGGTTCAGGGAAATAACGCTCACAATAACTGAAACCCTTCGCTCATTGCCATCTATCTCATTTAAATAACACTCCTTTGCAGGAACGCGCTTAAACTGCTTCTCGGTGCCAAGCTCTTCAACCTCTTCAAAGGGCTTTTCCTCTGCCATAAAAAGTGGTTCGAAGAATTCTTTTAAAAAGGGATTGCTGGGCTTTATTCCGCTGAAATAATTCTTTCAAAAGCAACCTTTGCTTCTTCAGCACCTTTAATTGAAAAATCAGATTTTGCGCCTATGTTGAGAAGAATATCAACGCACTGCTTTTCAGTAAGCCCTGCTGCCTTACCTTCCCTTAAGACATTTTCAAGGGCCTTTTTATGGTTGAAGTTAGGAAAATCTGGAACACGAAGCATTGCTTGAATTATGCTTTGCTTGTACTCTTTGCCATAAATCTTAAGAAGCTTCTGAAGGTTCTTTCTGTGGTTTTTCTTTGAAAAGCCGGGAAATGTGAGGAGGGATATCAGAACATCAGGGGCATTTTCCTTACCATAAACCTTTGTCGCTGATGCAAATGCTTTCTTGCAGTCCAGTGAAACAAGAGAAGGGTTTGCTAGAATAAGCTCTGCTATTTTGCTTTTTTTAAGTTGTGGAAGGAATTCACTAAGTTTAAGAATTGCTTTCTCATGGTTGCAGTCAAGAAATTTTGGGTAATTTGCGATAGCACTAAAAACCCTCTGTGCGTTTTTGATTCCATAAAATGAAATTATGAGATTTATCTTCACTGTTAGGCGCTCCTTTGCCCAGGAGCCATAATTCTTCTTAAAGTAGCTGTCTTCCAAAAGCGACTTTGCTTGCTCCTCACTAAAGCCAATCTCTTTAAGCTCACTAGCAGTAACCATGTAAAAAAATACAGAGTTTAGGTTTAAAAAAGTAGCATTTTGATTCAGCCAAAGCCAAGTCGGCCATCAGGCCAATATCTAGTGCATACAGTGTAGCTTCCTGACCTTATAAGGTTACTAATTATGCAAGGGAGGTCATCCATAAGGAAGAGCTTTACATAACCGAGGTAGGGCAGCATAAAAATGGTTTTTCCGTCAAGTGCCTCTATAGGGACTGCTCTGCTTGCTAATCCTGCTTCTTGGTCAATGAAACAGTTTGTATTCACATTGTCACCTTTCGTGAGCACAAAGAAGCCATCATTTGCCTTTATCTTAGCAACTGCCCGATGTATTATCGGCTCTTGTAGTGTATCAGAAAAGTAGACAACAATGTCAGCATCTTTGCTAATTTCAATGCATTCACCTGTGCTTACAACGCAAATTTTTCTTGTTTTAATTTCGCCTTTGCATCTCTGGGAAAAGTACTTGGAACATTCAAAAAGTTCGTTATTATCACCAATGGAGCAATATGAAACAGCATATTCACGCATGCGCCTTCCGCGGATATTTTCATTGATAACAATCTCTGGTGCTTTTAATGTATCATAAGAGACGCCTTGCAAAACCATAATATCGCCTCTGTAGAATGTTGGTATCATTGAGCCGCTCATAACCACTACTGCGGGCGTTTTTGTACCAAGCAAGAAACCAAAAAAAAGGTAAAGGAACCACGCTGTTATAAAAGCAACAAAAAGCTCAACAGGCCATGCCACAAGCTTATTTTCCTTTTGACCAATCTTCTCAAGGAAGATATCGGTGTAGGTGAATGGATCAAGCCACCTAAGCTGACTAGCAATTCTTTCGAGAAAGGCCCGTGTTTTACTCTTCTCTTTTTTCAATTTCTTTCCCGGCCTGAGTTTTTCCCTGGAAGACATGCGACCACAGCAAAATAATTAAAACATCAAAAATTTAAGGTGAAGTGCTTCTGCCCAAGGTTGATGCACTTGCTATGAGGTGCGCAACCCTAACCGGTTCGGGAAGGTTTGAATGCAAAGAAAAAATTTTTATAAATGCTTTTGCATGTTTTGGCTTTATTCCCTTACACTGGAAAAATATCTTATCAGTACGGTAGATCCTACCAGCTTTTTTTATTAGCCCCATTCTTTTACTGGAATCCGTGAAGCATTTAAGTGCCTCTCTTATCTTTTGCATCCTCGGCTTCTTCCTGAAAACCACTATTATTGGTGTCTTGAGCACTGAATAAAGCCCATCTATGTCAACTATGTTGAAGCCGGCAAAGTTTACTCCGCTAAGGAAGATTGCTTTTGCTTGGCCTATGAACTTGGGCCTGTTACTGCACAACATTTCAATAATTCTTTGCGTTGAATCAAGACCATCAACAGTTACATCTGAAAAAAGAATTCCTTCTATTCGCGAATCTGCACGCATTAGAACTGCAACAATTTTTGTGTTTCCACTTTGCCTTGGTTTGAAAAAGCCATCGTCTATGCCAATAGCGCGTATGTTCTTCTCACATAAATAATTTTTATTTAAGGGCTTCTTTAAGCTTCTCTGCAAAATCATCAATCTCGGCAATTATCTCTTTGTTTGCATCTTTTAAAGCTTGCAGCGGGGTGCCCTTCTTCACCTTTACTATAAATATGCTGTCCTTGTCAAGAGGGTGTTCAAGCTTATAAGCTGCAAAAGCAACATCAGGGTTTTTCAAAAGGTAATATTTCAAAAGCTGCGGATAGGTGTGCCTCTCACCTTTGATTTTGAATTCAAGAAGGTCTTTTTCAGCCCTTATAAGTTCAATCTCCATCAAAACACCCCATTTAGATATACAAATCAATCTCTAACAGAATATTCTGAACTTATTTTTCTACGCTCTATTGATCCGCATTTGTTGCAAACAAGCCGGCCCACCTTGTAATGCAAAGGCGCTCTACACCTTGAACAAAATGCTTTCAGCACCCCTAAGTTTGGCTTGTTAGTGCGAAGATAAAGGCCGTATGGCTTTATGTCATCTATTTCTGCAACAATGATGTCCCCTATCTTGTATTCTTCGCTTAGATCTTTCACAAACCTGTCAGCAACTTTTGAAACGAAAAGTGTTGCCTTTGTCTTTGGCAAGACAACTCTCTCACCACTGCATTCTGGAGGTGCTATATTCACAAGTATTCTTGTCTTCCTTGAGGCAACAACCTGCCCTATAACTTTTGTGCCTATTTCAAAAACCCTTACCCTTTTGTCTGGCACAACTTTTACTTCGTGGTTTTTGCTGTCATAAGCAGCGAAGCCAACAACAGCTGAGCGAACCTTTTCACCCTCTTGGAATGTATTTTCGCCTTCAATAAATTCCTCTACCTCTGCAAGGTCTTCCCCTGGAACAACTATGCGTTTCATTTTTATCGCCATAAGATATAAAAAAAGCATAAACCTAATAAATTAACAAGGTTATATTCAATATAGCATTGCAAAGATATTTAAAATATTCTAAGGTGCTTCAATGGTTTTAGAAGCAATATTTGGTGGCAAGCAAGTAATAAAAAAGCCGTATCTAATGCTTTTTTTTGGCCTGATTGTAAGTATGTGCTCCAACCTCATAATATACCCTTTTTTCAAGGGAGAAAATGCTGGGCTTCTTGCAATTGCGTTCATAACAATAGCTTCTATGCCTTTAATACACAATGTCCTTTTAAGGGAAGAAAAAGCAGAAGCACGTGTGCCTGTGCTCTGTGAAAAATTCTTCGAGAGGAATGTTGAGTTGATAGCAGTTTACTCATACATGACTATGGGTGTAATTGCTGGTTATGCAATCCTATATTTAGTACTTCCAGAAAGCGATTATGCCTTAGCATGCAACACAAAAAGCTGTGTTTACCTTCCTAGCAAAGGGTATGTTTTTGGAGAACAACAAAAGGCGCTTGACTATGTTGCAAATGTTGCTGCAAAAACAGGCAAAGCTGTTGACGCTGAAGAAGCAAATTTTGGTGAATTCTTTTATTGGTTTTCCCTCATATTTGAAAACAATTTTGGAGTACTTGTTGTTGCCCTTATAATGTCTTTCGTTTTTGGTGCGGGTGCTATTTTCCTCATAAGCTGGAATGCTAGTGTTGTTGGCACCTGGATAGGGCAAACCATAATGGCGAATAACCATTTCAGGTTTTTAGGGCTAATACCGCACGGCATCCCAGAATTTATGGGGTATTTTTTGGGCGCAATCGGCGGTGCATTAGTATCGGTAGCAGTAACAAGAAAAAAGGTTTTCACAAAAGAGATTGAGCGAATAACGATTGACTCTTTTATCATAATTGCTGCTGCGGTAATTTCACTTCTTGTTGGTGCAGCAATAGAAGCTGGGTTTAAAGTAGGATATGACCTCTTTGCTTTTTCGCTTTCGCTAATCTATCTCATTGTTCTTGGATTTATAGTAATTCGTATGTAGTTTTTAGCTTTAATGCCTTGTGCCTTTTCTCCTCTTAGCTTTCTTTATTGCCTTTTCAACATTAAGTTGAATGGCTCTTTTTAGCAATGGTTCTATGTCAGAGTTTTTAGCGCCTATGCTATTTGATATCGCTTGTGCAAGGTCAGTGAACTGGACTGGGAAGAAAATCTTTGTGCTTTGGCCATCAGAGATCTTTTCTAAGGCCTTTATGTAAAGGTAATTGAGAACTTTCTCATTAAGGTCGCCAGCTGCTTGCTTTATTGCATCAACTTCAATTTTTTGCGCTTCTGCACGTTGTTGCCTTGCAAGCTTTTCTTGCACTGCTGCCTTTTGCTCATGCATTGCTTTTAGTATTGATTCAGGTAGATCAAGGTCTTTTATCTGCACTGCAACAACTTCTACGCCCCATTGTTTTGTTATTTCAGACAAGGTCTCATGCAAGTAGCTGTTCACTGCTTCTATATTTGAGATTAAATCTGCGCAGTCCATTGCACCGATGACATCACGAAGCGCGGCCATTATATATGTTCGGGAAGCTTGCTCAAGGTTTTGAACCTCAAGCACAGATTTAGCAACGCTCTCCTTGTCTTTCTTTATACGTAAGTAAATGACGGCATCAATCTTTACCTCAATCGAGTCCTTTGTGATAACATCTTGCTTTTCCACGTCTAATGTTTTTGTTCTTAGGTCAACAAGTATATATGACTCTATTAATGGCAATACTAAAGTCCAGCCAGGACCGCCAACCCTGCTAAATTTACCAAAGCGCAGTATAACTGCGCGCTCATATTCCTTAAGTTCTACCAAAAACTTCTTACATAGGCCTACTGCGAAAAACAAAAAGGCCAAAAGCAAAATAACAAATACCCAGAAAAGGCCTTCCGAATAACCAGCAAGTAAATCCTTATTAGCATATATTATAAAAGCCAAAAGCAAAATGAAGGCAATTAAAGCGTAAGAGCGCTCTTTTTTCGCATCTTTTCCTTCCATAAAACCACAAGGCAAAAAATAAATAATAGTGCGCCTACTATTATTTTAGAAGTGGAATAGTTTAAATAAGTAATCATTGATAATTAATGAGTTAATGTGGTTATGATGCAAAAAAAACCTTCCACAATAATTCTCTGCGTAGACCGAGACAATGACTTAGGCAGAAAAGCAGGCATTGAAGGGCCTGTTATAGGGAGAGACAAAAACATAGAAGCAGCCGAGAAACTTCTTCTTGCGGATCCAACCGAAAGCGATGCGAATTGCATATTTGCGGCAGTAAAATTGTATGATGAAGTCAAGAAGGATTTTGAAAACCTTGAAGTAATAACAATAACCGGCTATGGCAAGTCAGGAATCAAATCAGACCAGAAGCTCAATGAGCAGCTCGATGAGCTTGAAAAAAAATACACTTTTGAGGGTATCATATTGGTAACGGATGGTGCTGAAGATGACCAAGTTCTGCCAATACTTAACTCGAGAGCAAAAATAATTTCCAAAGAAGTTGTGATTGTTAAGCAGGCACAGCAAGTTGAGTCAGCATACTATACAATAAAGGAGGCATTGAGCGATCCATACATCGCAAGAATTGTTTTTGGAATACCAGGCCTTATATTTCTTTTCTATGCAATAACCCTTGCACTTGAGATAGAAGGCCTTTTCATAAGAGGGGTTTTCTTTATTGTTGGCCTTTACCTTGTGATGAAAGGCCTCGGAGTAGAAGGAAAACTCGCAAAGTGGAACAGAGAGCTCATAAAGAGTTTATCTCCACAAAGCCCCTCATTTCTTTTCTATCTCGGAAGTTTGGTAATAGCACTTCTTGGGGTATATACGATAGTTCAAGCAGCGATTTCGGATCCGATTGCATTTTTTGACGCTGGTGCTTACATTAAGGCTCTGCAAGGGTCCTATCTGTTCTTTGCTATTGCAGCAATATGCGTTGGATTTGGGAGAATTGCAGGTCATTTACATTTCAAAAAAGCACACCTATTAAGATTAGATGTATTATTTATTGTCTCAGCAGTAGTTGTCTGGATTATAGTCGATGCAGCCACATTAGTTATAGCTGGAAATGAAGACCTTAATTTTA
The DNA here is from genome assembly GCA_038886995.1 of Candidatus Iainarchaeum sp. Taxonomy (GTDB): domain Archaea; phylum Iainarchaeota; class Iainarchaeia; order Iainarchaeales; family DTGL01; genus DTGL01. The sequence goes on along the minus strand of JAWALG010000005.1, from coordinate 14,857 downwards.
TGCTTCTATCAATAATGGCCTGCTTTGTGCTTTTACTCATTGCTTTTAAAGCAGCTGACTTGCTTGACATTACTAGAAAAGCAACAAATGCTTTGATTGGATTGCCTGCTTATGACCCTGCTGGTAAATGGCTTGGAAGAATTGTGGAGATAGACCCTCAAAAAAACATAATAAAATTTGAGAAAGGTGAAAATGAAAAGAAAAGCTCAAACAAGTTTAAACTTTTGCCCGGCAAAGTTTTGGTCTTTAGCAATTAATTATTTGGTGTATTGATTTGTTTTATATCTTAGACGCTTCTGCGCTTATAAATAACCCTTATTTTTCGTTCTCAAAAAAAGACAGGTATGCATGCACTTTAGAAGTACTTGGTGAATTGAGAAGCTTTGAGGTAAGGGCTTTGGCCGAAAATGCACTAAAAATGAAGCTCCTTAGGGTTCATAAACCAAAACATAAATACATCAAAAATGCAGAGAAGATGGCAAAAAGGCATGGTTTTGAAAGGTTGAGCAGAGCTGACCTGAGTGTAATTGCTCTTGCATTACAATTCAAAAGCGAAGGCAAAGAATTTCTTGTTGTAACTGATGACTATTCAATACAGAACTTCCTGCTTGCTGAAAATATCGGCTACATAGCACCTGTACAGGGCAAAATAAAAGAAAGCATTTCTTTTCAGAGAATATGCCCTGCTTGCATGAAAAAATTTTTAGAAAAGCAGCCAAAAAATGAGTGCCCTGATTGTGGAACAAAGATTATTTCGCGCAGGGTAAAGATGGGCTGATTACACCAAAACCAAAATTATTCTTGTTCAGATTCTGCTGCTGATAAGTCAGTATACTTTACCAAGAAACCAGTTACAACATTGCTTATTTTCTTTCTGAAAAGATAAACTACTGCAACAACAGCAACACCAAAGGCCCCAGCCGTATAGGCATTTTCTTTCACAATGTCAACCAGGCTTTTCACTGATAGAGAAATGCTTATCTGTGGAGCAATCCCTTTAACTAAGATATACCTAAAGCTTAAGCTACCTGTGGAAACCAGGCCTTGAAGCTTTACTCTTGGTGGAGACCTATCGACCAGCGCATACTTGAATATTTCATCGCTTTCTATGATTTCGGCATCCTTCGGAAGGTTTATTGTTATAAAAGTTCCTTCGGGTATTACATAGTCGGCGCCTTTGATAAATGGGGTGAAGAGCCAATTGTTTGTTTTATAGGTAACAATTCTGCTCTCCTCTGAAACAATCGCAACAGCCCTATTTTTAAGCTCATAGTAAATCTCCAAAACATGATCCTGTTGCTCCTTATTCAAAAAAACAGAAACACTCTCTTTCTTAACATAGGACTCGCCACCAATGTGGAATGTAAAGTTTTGGTCAAGCTTACGCCATTCAGTTATATCATTCCCGAGCAGGGTTTTCTTTGCGGTGAAAGCGTCAATGTCCTCCTGTGTTTTGAAAGCAAGGTAAAAGCGCTCAGTAACCTTTGCATTGCCTTCTTTGTCAATTGTTATTGAGATGTAGTGGTCTCCAATAGAGTAGCGAAGCGCAGATGCGCTGATTAAAAAAAATAGAATCAGAAAAGAAATCAAAATGGCTGCTTTAAACTTCCGCATAATATTATAATAACTGATCCAAAAATTATAATACTTTCGGATATTGCGACTATTTTGGTGGGTTTTTCGCCTTTTTTGGCGACAAACTTAAAAATCCTTTTTCCTTTCTATGTTTTGATAGTGATGATGAAGTTGAGGTTTTTGCATCATTCCTTCTTTGAACTAAGCTGTTCTGGACACAAAATACTTATAGACCCATTTATGAAAACCCCAAAAGGTGTAAAGGTTAACGCAAAAACAAAATGCCCTGTTTCTGAGAAAGCACTAATGGATGCTGATATGATACTTATCTCGCATGAACACTTTGATCATTTTGACAAAGAGTTTATAGAAAATGTTGCTGGAAAGAAAAATTGTAAAATCATTGCGCATGATAGCTTGCTCAATGAGATCAAAGCACCGCTTGCTTGCAAGCAAGCAATATCACCTAACAAAAAGGTTACTGTTGATGGGATAAGCATAGAAGCATTCCACGTGCACCATCCAAACTCTTTCTATCCGCTTGGCTTCAAAGTAGAATCCGGCGGAGTTTCAATTGTACATATGGGCGATACATTCCTAATGGATTCGTTCAATAAAATAAAAACAGATGTTCTGATTCTCCCAATCGGTGGCCAAATGACTCTTGACATAGTTGATGCTGTTCGGCTGGTAAAAACGATTGAGCCAAAAATCGCAATACCTATGCATTACAACACATTTGATTTTATTAAGGCATCTCCAAAGGAGTTCAAAGATAAGATTGAGGATAGTGTCGTTAATTCAAAGGCAAAAAACTTAAAGTGTGGCGAAAAGATAAGAATATGAAGTTGTTTAGGTAAACCCAGTTTAACTGTTTCTTGACCAAGAGTTGCTATAACTTGGATAAGAGTAGTTTGAGTAACCGCTGTATGAATAATTTGGGTAAGAGTAAGTGTAATTTGAATATCTGGGTGCTGAGTAGTTTGAGTATGTGCTCGTGTAAGTTGGATAACTGTAGCTGCTGTAATTTGAGTATGTGTAGCTTGGCTTATAGTTGGTGTAAGAGCTATGGTAAGAGTAGCTGCTTGGGTAAGAGTAATTTGTGTATGTAGAGTAAGAGTAGTTGGCAGTTGAATATGTTGGCGTGTAAGTAGTAGAAGCGGTAGTGTAAGCTGAGTATGTTCTTGGGTATGCACTATAAGTGCTGTAAGAAGTGCTTGAAGCACTTGAATAGCTTGCATAGGTACTTGTGCTGTATGTGCTGTTGTAGGTGCTTACCGTAGCACTTGCTGATGTTGTGCTTGTTGTTTTCCTTCCGAAGCCAAAGAATGCTGCAATTTTTGAAAGCCAGCTTGAGTTACTTGAGGATGTGCTTGAAGATGCAGAATAACTGCTTGTTGCGGTGCTTGAGTTAGAGCTTGCTGCGATGGTTGTTAAGCCGGTTTGCTGGGCAAATGCGTATGCATTTGAGGAATTTATCGGGCCGTTATTCAATACATATTCCTGAGCGCTGCTATTGCTTATTGGCTTTTTTGCAACAACAACACCATTTTGTATTGCAACAACATAAACTGGTTGTGACATATCTTCAATTACTAAAGCATACTGCGTGTCTTTTGAGCTTTGGCTGGAAGCTGTTTCAATAGGCCAGCAGCCAACTCCTTCGGGGCGTACAGCACATCTGCTACCATAACCACATAGCATTGTTTCCCTTACTTCAACCTCACACGTCCATTCCTTGAAGTTATTGTAAACATCATTTCCACGAGTGTAATCACACCAGGGTTTGCCTGGCATAAGGCCGCCCATGCAGACACAGAAATTATAATATTTTTTGCCTTTGTACTCAGTAGGCGTAACCAAGCAACCCCATTGGCACTTTTCGCTAGCACCATCAGCGTAAGAATCTGTCTTTGAAACCTCGCAAAAACCGCTTCTTCCACATTTGTGCTCTATTTTGTAACCGGTTTGAATATAGTCAGTATAATTCTTACCAACCAAAATAGTTGTTAGCCAGGGTGCGCCAGTTGTTTGGAATAAGAGGTGATCTGGTCTGTAAATTTTAATATTGCCAATACATAAGTTCTGGTCTATTTTGACAATTCTGTCCAAGCTGCGGCAGTCAGAGTCCCATCTACATGGTGTTTGGGTTTGCGTTCCAACTTGTATTTGGGCATATGTGAAAGATGATAGCAAAAAAACAATACTAACAACTACTAAAAATAACCTTTTCATATCAACCCCCTTAATTATTTTTTATGTTTAGAAAAATATATAAAAGGTATTCCATTAATTTTAATCAATGAATAAACACTCTACTAATACTCTGCTTATTCTAAAATTGTTATTTTTAGTGTTCTTTTGATGTTCTCTTTATTGCCATTATTTTGCCAACTGATTGAAAGCAAATATTTATTAAGAAAAGTAAAGTTATGGATTATAAATGATTAGCAAAAAAAATAGACAAAAAAAAGAAAAAAAATCAAACGAAGTACACCTTATTTTACATTTAACATTTTTTGTGTTGATTCTATTTTTATTAAACCATGAGGAAAATTTCCCAATAAAAAATGTTTACGCTGATGGGCCAGGTCGGATAGCAGAAGAAGCCTGCAATGAAAATAACATGTGCGAAACGGATTTGGGGGAGAATTGTATGAATTGTTCTGATTGCATATGTAATACAGAAGAAACCAATGAAAATGGAAATATAGCAGCATACTGCGGGGATGGGGAATGTAATGGTGCTGAAAGTTGTCAAACTTGTCCTGCTGATTGCGGCGAATGCAAAGATAATCAAACAGGCGCAAACGTGGGCCAAACACCACAGGATGAGACACCGCCACTGACTTCCATAAACATAAACCCATATTCATGGTATAAAATGCCGGTGCTTGTGGAGTTTAATTGCTTAGATGAGTCCGGATGTGAAACCTATTATTGCTATGATAAGGCCAATGCTTGCAGCCCAAGCAAAAAAGGAAATGAGTTTTTCATTAACTCTAATGACTGCCCTGAGCTGATTTGCTCGTTTTACATAAGGTATTACTCTGAGGATTCTTATGGGAATGTAGAGGCCATGCAAAGCATAATGCTGCGAGTTGATAATAAAGCGCCTGTTACTTCATACTCAGGCCCAAGCAATGGAAGCACTGTCCAGGGGAAAGCAGAGATTACACTTTCTTGCAATGATGTTGGCTCTGGTTGCAAAGAAATAAGGTATAATGTTGATGGTTCTGGGCTAAGGACTTACTCTGACAGCATTGTCATTTCCTCAGAAGGATACCATGAAATTGCCTTCTATTCTGTTGACAATGCTGGAAACGAGGAGTTGGGCAATTTTGTCAGGTTTACTGTCTCGAGTTCTGACAATAGCTTAGAGATTAGGAATGTTAAGGTTTCAGAGGTTACGCAGAATTCAGCAAAGGTCTCATTTGAGACAATTGCCAATGCGGAGGTTACACTTTATTATAGCACTGTTAAAGGTTCTTGGGTAAATTCTGCAAAAAGCACCGGATCCTTTCATGAGATTTTTCTTAGAAACCTTGAGTCAGGCACAACTTACTATTATAAGATAGCTGCCTCTGCCTTTGGTAAAAACTCTTACTTTGAGGGCGAGTTCTCAACGATTGGCTCTTCAATTGAGATTAATCTCCAGAACTTATGGAGCAGCTATGACTCTGCGCTAATTGGCTGGTCAACCAGCACTGAAGCAAGCTGCCAATTGCTTTATGGAATTGATGCTGCTCTGAGCAAAGCTTTGGTAAGCTCTAAGGCAGGGTTGATGCATGAATCAACGCTATCTGCGCTTGAACCAAACAAAAAGTATTTGTTTGAGATAAAATGCTCTTCTGGAAAGGAAAGTGCTAAGCTTTCGGGAGAATTTTATACGCTAGCGTCAGCAAAGCCAAGCATTGTTAAGATTGAGGTATTTAAGGTAATGCCTGATGAAACACTTGAGCCATGCTATGGCAAAGTGGATGAAGGCGAACTGCTTAAGTTTGTTGCAACCGTTGTCAATAGCTCTGGAAAGAGATATGTTTGGGATTTTGCTGATGGAACTACTGAAGATGGGGTTATTGAGGACTCTGCAAAGGGTTTCTTGGGAATAAAGCAAATTGAATCTTACCACTTGTTTTCATCTGTAGGTGAGTTTGAGGTAAAGCTTTCATTAAGTGAGCCATTCAGCAATGAGTTGATAAGCCAAAAGAGTGTCTTTGTTAGTGTTCATAAGACAGCCTTATCAGTTGAGCTTTTGGAGCCAAAAGGAGCCCTAGCAAAAAATGGTGAGTTTCGGGTAAAGATTCTGGCAAAGGATGCAAATGGAAATAACTTAAGGGCTGCTTATGTTGATGTTTACTTTAGAGGCCAAAATATCGGCGGAATACTTAAAGATGGTCTGATAAGTGCGAATGTTGTTATTCAAAAATGCTCTGTTAAAAACACTGAGTTTGTTTCATTGAGGATCATTGCAACTGAGGATGGGAAACCAAAGTATTATACTAGGATTTTCCCCATTAGGTTTGAGCCATGCAAGCTCAAAGCAGTTAGTGGCTTTAACAATAAGGTATTCCATATAGGTGACTTTATTTCTACTGAGGCGGTTGCTTTTGTGGTTGATAACTCAAAGGCGGAGTTTCCAATAAGTTATTTGAGGGCTGAGCTTATCAGCAGTGATAAATCAAAGGTTCTTGATTTCAACCTATTTAGGAGCTCTGCTTCAATTGAAGTTAACCATAAGGTGTCTTTTAAGGATTTGAACAGCTTAAAGCTTCATGTTGTTGGCAGTGATATATTTGGCAATGAAGCAGAGAGCATTATTCCAATAAAGGTTGAGCCAAGGAACCCTGATTTTTATATAGAGACGTTTGCTTTGCCTGAAAAGCTTTATTTGCTGAGAGAAGAGAGGATAATGCTTAAGATTGGCTCAGCAAAATATTTGAAAGGAAAGATAAGCATAAAGTGCGCTGAAGGCAATTGGGTTATAAATGAGATGATGAGCTATGATGCAGACAACGATGTGCATTCTTATGTGCTTTTATTGCCCTCTGATTTCTCTAGCAGTAAACTTGACTGCGAGTTTTATGCTTACGCTACAGATAGCAACGCTATTGACTTGCTAAGGCATAGATTCAATGTTGTTTCTACCCTTAAGATTGATTTTGTGAGTCCAAGCAAGCAGAACTCAAGCTTTAGCGAGAAACCTGGGAAAATATTGATTGGGGTTTCATATGCAGATGGTGAAAAAATAGCTTGGAATGAACTAAAAGGAACAATAACTGTGGATAATGCAATGCAAAACGCTGTATTCAGGAGATCAGGCAATGTTTATGTTGCTGAGCTTGAGAGACCTCTTGACTTTAATGCTCACAGCATAATTGTCAGCATCAATTCGCCACTTAAGGGCTCTGGGGAGCTAAATGTAAAGCTTAACTGGATGCCAGGTGCGTTTGAGATTGGCTCTTTGTTTGTTGCTGTGCTGATCATTGCAGTTGTGTTCTTTGCTGGGGCAAAGGTTACATTTAGGATTAAGGACGCTAAATCAAAGCTTGTTGCTGAGAAGCGCAGCATTATTTCCTTTATGAAGAAGACGAAGGCAGAGTATTTCAAGAGGCATATTTCGGAGAGAGAGTTTAAGGAAAAGTATAAGGAAGCGGAAGAGAAGCTTAAAGCAGTTGAGCAGAAGATTAAAAGAAAAGAGTATTTAAGGTTTATCAAGCTTAAAGAAGGTCCAAATTAAAATATGCTAAGCCCTAAATTGGGCTATAAATTGAATGCCTCAAAATCTTTTTGAATGCCAAAAAGGCCTTATAAGCAGGCAATGCTGCAAAGAAACAAAAAACTGCAAAAGCAGTTACTTCGCGGCTATACACAATTGGAACCCCAAAATGGGGCAGGTCATAGTACAGAAACACAGTCATAAGGACGAGGCAAATGACAATAAAAGCATTTGAAGCCATTGACTTTGCTTGCTTCATAACATAAGGGGTATTTGCTTTGAGTACTGTCTTTTCCTTCGACTTAGGAAGCTTTGGAATTAGAGAGAAAACCTTTTCATGCAGATGCCGATAATTATAAACCGGCTGGAATAGCAGTATTGTTATTATTATCAGCAAAAATGCCAAGAAGTTAACAACCTTTGCTTCTGCTGTACTCAAAAGTCCGCCTGCTGAGACTACTTGGGCAATTACTATAAGAAACTCACCTAAAGGGCACAAGAGTATTGCTGCCATAGAAGAGTCCTCTGAGCTCAAACCAAACTTTGCACCCAAGAATTTGATGCAAAGAGAGTTACCCAAAAATGTCAAAACACCCAAAAAGAAGGCAACTGCAATAAGGTAAAGAAGTTCTTGTGTTTGAGGTATTAAAACTGCTTCGCTGACCGAGTCATAAAATATTGTTGTACCAAAGGCAACGAAGAAGAAAACTAAAAAGAAATCCATAAGGAAAGATATGTTATTCTTTATCCTTTTACCAGATGCTGTCTCGCTTAAGGCAAAGCCAGCAAAGTATGCGCCTAAGCTGGCTGAAAGGCCTAAAGTGTCGCCAAGAGTAGCAACAATTATGCCAATGCCCACAGCGTAAAGAGCCATTTTTACTTGCCCAAAGCCCTCTTGCTTTATGTATCTCTCAACTTTTCTTGAAAGATAATGTACGCAGTAAAATGCACTAGCAGCAAATACTACTGCTGTAAGGCCTGTATTTAGTATAGCTAAAGGCCCACCGCCCTTAAACTTTGACATGCTTGCTATAAGAACGAGAATCATTATTCCTAAAAAGTCCTGTAAAACATTGATTGATAGCGCAACCTTTGCGCCATTGAGGTGAACTATCTTCCTGTCTATTACAAACTTTGCAATTATGGCTGTGCTTGTGTTGGGGAGCATTGCACCGATAACAATTGCAAAAAAGGGGCTATACCCAAGGGCAAGCATAGTCAATGTCCCTAAAGACATGACAAAAATAAGGTCAATTATTGCCAAGCCGAAAACCGCAGAGCCAGCAGAAAGAAACTGCTTCCAAGAAAGCTCAAGGCCTAAGTAAAACAATAGCACGAAAAGACCCAGCTCTGAAAATACCTGAATAAGCGAGTCCTTTGGGCTTATCAACCCAAGAAAAAAAGGCCCTAAGATAAAGCCAGCTATTATAAAACCTATAACTTCATTTTGGCCGAGTTTTTTCACTAAGGTGCTGAGCGCAAGGGCAACTATAACAATTATCCCAATCATTGTAAATGGCACAGCAAGCAAGGGCATAGTATTCAATAAAGCTTCTAAAAATAAAAACTTATTGTGAGAGTGAATTAGAAAAATTCAGCTATTTGACCTCAAAATCAATAACTATTTGCACCTTAGAAGCAGAAACTGACCTTACAATTCGCTTCTCCAAAAAAACTGCGCTTCTTGAATTTTTTTCAGCTGCAGCTAAGATGTGCTGCTCAGCTTCCTCAAAAGGTTTTTTTGCGTCTGCAAATCGATAAAAATGGACTTTACAGTCAGCTTTGGCTGAGAGAAAAACCTCATCAAGAAACTCTTCAGCCCCTTTTGGCATTGGCATAACTATGCGATCAAACTTCTCCTTGAGGTTTGGTACTATTTTCTTTACATCCCCATGAATAGGCCTAACTTTATTTTCGCACTTGTTTAGCTTTATATTTTCTATAAGCAAAGCATAAGCGTCTGGGTTAAGCTCAATTGCCCAAGCACAGTCCATTTTTGTATGCTTAGCAAATATTATGGGAAATGGACCTACGCCAGCGAACCAAGCACCAACAACCTCATTGGGCTGTATAAGCCGTGCGATTCTCATCCTCTCGAAGCTTAATCTAGGAGAAAAGTATGTTTTTGCTATATCAACCCTAAATAAACAGCCGGACTCTTTATGCAATGTAACTGTCTTTTTATCACCAGCAATGATTTCAACAGGCCTTAGCCTATATTCGCCAGTATGCTCGCCGCATATCCTTGCAACTGTCTTCAAATGCGGGTGAACTTTAAGCAGTGCCTCGCCAATAAAGTGCTTCTTATCTTCAAGTGATTTGGGTATTTCAATTATTGCAATATCGCCAACAACATCAAAAGAAGTAACAAGTTGCTCGGCTTCTTTTTCAGTAAGCTTCTCGCGAAGAACATCTTTGAAAGATTTATAGCGATGCTCAGAAGTAAAAAGCTCTTTTTCTTCTATTGAAAAATCACAGACCTTTTTCAGTTCAGCAGCTTGCGTCTTATCTGGTCTTTTTTTTAGAGCAAACCATATATCTTGGCCTTCTTTGCATGGCAAGAAATTGAAATCTAACAGCCCCATAGAAATTAGGGCTCTTCTAATTGTTTCACCGCATTTTTTCTTAGTTCTCAAGCAAAGGGGCATATTTGTTGTTTTGTGGGATGTTTTTTAATTTATATTCCATAATATCAAAACCCTATAAAAAACCTTTCAAGGTTTCTTAAAATATGTCTGAATTCTTTGATGAATATTTCGTTAGGCCCGCTGTTGATTCGGCATATCAGGGCTACAATATTGTCAACACCTTTGTTTATGGTGCAATACTAATTGGCCTTGCTTTTTTTGTTATTTTTCCTTTTCTTGATAAACGCGGCATAAAATTTGATAAGCGCTTTGCCCTTGCAATAATGCCTTATATTCTGCTTGGCGCTTCATTGCGAGCAATAAATGAATTCCAGCTTTTGCCTTTTGTTTACAAGACATTCAACCCATTAGAGTTTGGCTTTTGGACTTACACGCCAGGGGTATGGTTTCTTGTTTTTGGAATTACAATAACAGGCCTTTTGCTATCCAGGAATTTCTGGAAAGAAAATTACCACAAGCCATTTGCAATTATTGGCATTATATCCGCGGCATATCCATTAGGGCTGTGCGTCTTGAATTTTACTAACTGGTTTGCATTTTTTCTTCCGCTTGCTTTTGTGGTTTTTGTAGCTGCCGCAGTAAAATACCTTGTATCTTTAAAGGCAAAAATATGGAAAAATGAGATGAACATTCTTGTTTTAGCCGGGCAGCTTCTCGATGGTTTTGCAACAGCAATTGCAATATCATTTTTCAGTTTTCGTGAACAGCACCCTGTAAGCGAGGCCATTCTCAACATAAGTCCCTGGCTTTTTGTTCTAATAAAAGTGATTTTGGCATTAATCCTAGTTTACTATATTGAACGCTCTTTGAAAAAAGAAAACCTTGCAAACTTTGCAAAGCTTTTCATAATAATATTGGGCTTCTCAACAGGCCTTGCAAGTGTATTCAAATTGGGGCTTGCTTAAAAACACCCTTTATTCAGCAATACAAGAACCTGCTTTACAAATGCAATTTTTTTCTGGCTTAGGGCTTATGACTAGCGGGCATATTAGGTCTCTGTATAGGCTTGGGCAATTCAGCTTTATGTTCTTGGGGTTTATGCATTCCCAGTATGCGCCCGCGTTTTCAGGGCAGCAATTCGTGCTTACCCACGCGCAGTCAGCATCTGAAGTGCAATCAGTGCGACTTGTGCTATTGCTGTCTTTATCTTTACTTTCAACATCCACTAGGACCCATAATGTCCTGAGCTTTTTCTTTGGCTCTGGGTCAAGCTCTAGCTTTATGAGCTTATCAACTTCTTTTTGCGGAATCCTATAAGAAAGCTTAGCAAAAGTGCCTAAGTTTGTCGGGTAGAAAAAAGGCATTTGCCACAAGCTTTGGAATGCTTCTGACTCTTTCTCGGTAAAACCAATGCTTTGCATTTTAGCATTAAGGTCTGGGTAATTAGGGGTTTCTTCAAGCTGAATCTCTGCACTTTTGCCTGCTGGCAAAACATCCAAGGATCCCAAAAAGTATTCACCATAGATGAAATGGGGGTCTTCCTTTACTGACAAAGTGACATCATAGACATCATAATTGAAATTGTTTACAACATTTGCTTTCTTGCTTTTCAGGCTGTAAGTAACAGAAACCTTGTTCTGGAACTTGAGGTCGCCTTCATAAAACAAGAACCTGGCTTCTATGCCATTGTAGTTTAGCATGTCAGCCTCAACATCATTCAAGGTTGGGATTATCGATTCTAATGGAACTAACCTCTTATACTCCCCCATTGGCGGTAGTGCCTTTGCTTCAACAATTTTTACATCTTTCCATTCTGCCTTGCCTCCAGAAACTAATGCTTCTGGATAAGTGAGCGTTGGCTTTCCATCAGAAAAAACAGCCCTTGCGCTAAAGCTTTTAACCTTGCCCCCGTGCTTGGTAGAATGCACATACACAACTGGCTGCTTAACAACTAAAACTTCTTCAGGTCTTGAAGTCAATACCCAGTCATTGTTTTTGTCACAGCCGGCAATAACACCCCACTCGTGAACTTCATAATCAGCAAGCTGCTGAGTTGTAACTGTTGGTGTATGCCAAGGTGTCTTAGCAGGCGTTGGAGAAATTACAGGCGTATAGTTTTGATCAACATCAGGCAAAGTAGTAGAATCCCTCGTGGTCAAAAAGTATACAAAAAATATAGAAAACAAAACAACAGCTAAGGCCAATAGACCCATAAGGTAAGGGCTATTTTTAAGAGAAACCATAAAAACCCCTTATTTATTATATGCGTCAACTTTTAAATAACTCTTGTGCCAAATTTTATTGGTCAGGATGTTCTATCTAATAAGCGTTGGGATGAGCCCAAAACAGCTTACTATTGAGGCATTTGATGCAATAAAAAGCTGCGAAGAACTCTACTTTGATACATACACCAGCTTGTGCGAAGGCATGCTTGAGAAGCTTGAAAAGCTTGCGGGCAAAAAAATAGTGCCTCTCGGGAGGATTGAGATTGAAGGTCTCTTTTTTGAGAAGCTAAAGACAGCAAAAGAAAAGAATATTGGCTTAATTGTTATTGGCAATGCTCTTTTTGCAACTACGCATGTACAGCTATTGATTGACTGCAAAGAGCTCGGTGTTGATTATAAAGTCATACAAGGGATATCAATCCAGAATTACATTGGGCTCAGCGGCCTAAGCAGTTACCGCTTTGGCGAAACTATAAGTATAGTGCTGCCTGAAGAAAAATATGCACCGACATCATTCTATGAAAAGCTTGCGAGGAATTACAAAAACAAGCTCCACACGCTTTGCTTGCTTGACATAAAAGACGGCAAGCAGATTGATGCCCATGCAGCAATTGAACGCCTGCTGGAGATTGAAAAGAAAAGAAAGAACAAGATCATGAAAAATGCACAAATCATAGCAATATGCTGTGCAGGCAGCGATATGCAGCAAATATTTGTAGGGAAAGCGTCCGAGCTTTTGGGTCAAAAGCTTGCTGCACCAACTTCGCTTATAGTTTGCGCAGAACTGAGTGAAAATGAAAGGAAAGCAATTAAGGCATTATACGGAAAGGGGGTTTAAGTTGGGCCTTTTAGAAGAGCTTAAGTTAAGGGTTGAAAAGTATGAAAAGCTTACAGCAGAAGCACTTGAAAAAATAGAGGTTGTTGCAAAAAAAGGAACTAAAGAATATGACCTAGCGCAAAAGTTCTTAGAGGTTTCAAGGGCTTATTTTAGCGACGCAAAATATTACCAAACAAAGGGGGATAATGTTACTGCCTTGGCTGCTTTTTCATATGCTCATGCGTGGCTTGATGCTGGAATTAAGGCAGGTTTTTTAAAGGGTGAAAACGAAAGATTATTTATGCAACCGTGATCTTATGGGCATATACGACTCAGAAAAAATGTTTTCATTTGGCATTGACTCAAAAAAAGCAGCCTATATTGGCATAGCTATTTTGCTTGTTGTCTTCTTTTTGCTTTTAGCAATATTCTTGTCTTCAACGCTCAACCAACCAATAGAGGCAAAATTTCAAGACAACCCTCTTGTGCTCTCGCAGAAGAAATACACTCTTCTTGAAGTAAAAGTAACAAATGTTACTGAAAGTGACGCTAAAAATGTCGAGATAATTGTTTCTGCGAGGGATAAAAGTGCAATAGCTATTGGCGTTGGGAGTGAGGACAAAAAAACAGTAAGCACAATAGAGCGTGGCCAGTTCAGGGTTTTGAATTTCCTTGTAACCCCGCTAGATGGGATAAATGAAGGCAGCTACATCATAGACATTAAAGTAAACATAAACAATAAGACATTTACAAAAGAAGCGAAAATCAATGTAAAACCTTAGACAGCATAAACTCATTTCAAAATTTCAAATGCCTCATACTTCTTTAATGGTAGGCCCCACTCCACATCAACGCGCTCAACAACCGCGCCTGGAGGTCCTTGCCTTATTTTTTCAAGGAATTTTTTTAAGGCCTCTTCTGTGCCTTGGGCAACAATGCTTACGCTGCCATCAGGCATATTCCTGACATGGCCTTTTATGCCAAGAGCCAAGGCCTGTTCCTTTGTAAAGGCCCTAAAAAAGACGCCTTGGACAAGACCGCGAACTTGAACAGATACCTCTTTTATCATAATGAAGCACCAAAATTACAAGAATAGCAATTAGAAAAAAATATAAACACCTAGCAATTATCTTAATTGTGAACCATTCAATAAAAGTAGGCTTCAGTTTTGGGCTGACATCAGCAGTAATAACTACGCTAGGCCTTATGATGGGCCTTTATGCAAGCACAGAATCAAAATTGGTTGTGATAAGTGGCGTTTTGCTCATAGCAACTGCTGATGCTCTTTCTGATGCCCTTGGCATACACCTTTCAGAAGAGGCAGAAAACAAGCATACTAAAAAAGAAATCTGGCAGTCGACATTTTCTACACTTATTTTCAAGTTCCTTTTCGCATCTGTGTTTGTAGTGCCTTTAATAATATTAGAACTACAGGCAGCAGTTATTGCAAACATTATTCTTGGCTTCTTGATGTTGGGAATATTTAGCTACTCAATCGCCTCTGAGCAGAATGTTAATAAGCTAGAGGTTGTACTTGAGCACTTTGCAGTTGCGATCATAGTATTGATACTCACATATCTTATAGGCCATTATATTAACTCCTGGGTTGAAGGTAAACCAAACATTTAAATTTATTACTGCTGATTTTAAGTTTATGGTTCTAAAAGAAGTTAGGATTCATGGCCGGGGAGGCCAAGGTGCTGTAACAAGCAGCCAAGTGCTTGCGGTTGCTGCTTTCTACGATGGCAAATATTGCCAAGCATTTCCGAGCTTTGGCGTTGAGAGGCGTGGCGCACCTGTTGAGGCGTTTACAAGAATATCTGATAAGCCAATTTTAGTGAGGAATCATGTTTATTTTCCTGATTTTGTTTTAGTTTTGGACCCAACCTTGGCTGATTGCGTAGATGTAAGCAAAGGGCTTAAGAAGGATGGT
>JAWALG010000004.1:0-43148 GCA_038886995.1 Candidatus Iainarchaeum sp. | reverse complement strand
TTGTGAGATTTGTATAAATAAATCAAAATATCAGAATGTAATATTAAAACCATTTTCAGAGATCTACCTTTTATTTGATATTGGAAATTTAGGTTTTATATTAAGTAGTAAAGAATTAAATATATATTTTGAATCATGCAACTTTGGGTTTACCTCAAGTTTAGGCATATATAAAGAGAATTCTCAGCATCGAGTACCATTTGAGACACAATCCATCGCCCCCCAAATCAAAAACCTTGCTGTAGAGTCCTCATAATATTTTTAGCATGATCACTTATCCTCTCAAGATTGAGGAACGCTTCGACCATTATTATAGCACTCTCTTTCTCTTTAGCCTTCGATTGAGTTTCTTCAATCTTCTCTTGGATCATGTCAAGCGCTTGCTCGTTTTTTATTATTTTTTTATATAGGCGCTCTTCAGGGGTTCTAATTGCTTTTGCAGCAGCAAAATAAGCTTCGTTTGCGAGGTCAAAATAGTTTTTTAGCTCATTCTTTTCTTTTGCGGAAAATTCCGCCTTAAGCTCACGCCTCTTTTCTGCTAGCTCAAAAAGATTGTTTGCATGGTCGCCAACGCGCTCAATGTCAATAATGTGGCTTTTAAGCATAGCCGCATTCCGATGGTCTTCGTCGTTAAGCTCACCTTTACACAGGTCTTCAACCATTATAAAAAGCGTCAGCTTAAGGTCGTCAAGCGTATCCTCATATTCGAGAAGCTGTTTTTTCATAGAAAGGTCATTCTCCAATAGAGCGTTTCTGGATATCTTTATCATCTCTGACGCAATTTCGGACATTCGAAATACTTCTTTCTTGATCTGAGCCAAAGCTATTGAAGGTACTGCTGAAATTTTTTTGTCAACATGTTTCAAGCCACGCTCAATCTTCACCTCGTGCCCTCTTACGAAAATACCTGACAACTTTACTAGGTATGCTGAAAGAGGCAATGCAACAACTGTGCAAACAATGTTAAATGTTGTGTGGCTGTTTGCAATCTGCCTAGGCAATTCAGTGCTCGTGGAAGCCATTATCGCTGAAAACTGGTAAATGAATGGGATAAAAGCTATTGCGCCAAGAACATTTACTGTGCTTTGGATAAAAGCAAGTTTCTTTCCTGACAAATTTGAACCTATGGCTGCAAGATGTGTATCAAATGTTGTGCCTATGTTTGCGCCAAGAATTATGGCTATTGCACCAGGCAATGTTATAGCACCTGTGGTAGAAATTGCAATAACTAAAGCGGTTGTTGCTGATGAGCTCTGCACTATTGCTGTAAAAATAGCTCCTGCCAAGACACCAAGCAGGGGCTGTGTACCAAAAGATGCAAGCATTGCTTCAGCAGAGGGATCCTTTTTAAGCCCACTTACAGCATCTGACATTAGGTCCATTCCAAGAAGGATAAGGCCAATTGCAAATATTATTTTGCCCACGTTCTTAACATATTTATTCCATGAAAGCATTTGGGAAAAGAAACCAATTGCAAGAAACGGCAAACCCAAAAGGTCAACGAGCTTGAATGAGATTGCGCCAGCAAGCAGCTGTGCAGTAACTGTTGTGCCTATTTCAGCACCGAGCATTGCCCACACTGCCTGCTCAAGGCTCATCATGCCTGCATTTAGGAAGCCAATGAAGACGACCATCATCAGTGAGGAACTTTGCAGGATGCCGGTTACAAATGCGCCTGCAACACATGCTTTGATACGGCTGTTTGTAAAGCGCTCAAGCATTCTTTTGAGTTTTTCTCCCGCAACACCTTTGAGAGTTTCAGAAAGCAGCGACATTCCAAAAAGGAAAACAGCAAGCCCTGCAAGAATACCTAAAATGGAGGTTATTGCAAGGCCCAACTCCATAAGTATAACTTAAAAACAAAATTTTATAATACCGCAGCTGAAGACAAATATTTTTATAATCTTTGGAAAAAAACATCCTATATGGGTGGAGCGGGTTTTCTGCGTTATGTAATAGACCTTATTCAGCAGCCCATGCCAGCAAAGTTAAAAATTGCTACGTTTCTACTAATGTTAGCAGGTTTTATTTGCATCTACAACTTATTTATGATAATTTTGTTACGGGGTTTTGCAAACATGTCAGCTAATTTTGGTGAGGATATTAGCTCAACTAAACTAAAGTTTGATTCTAAGGAAATAACTTTTGAAGAAATTAATGGGCAGAAGTATAGTGCTAGTATGCTAGTTTCAGCCATCTTAGGGGCATTCGCAATTGGTTTGAGTGCAAATATTTACAAAAAATTAAAAATTGTGAGATATGCAGCAATTTTAACAAATATTTCCATCATAACTATGTTTTTGTTTTTGGAGTTTTTTAATATGATGAATGTTTTGCTTTATTCAGCAATCTTATCCCTGTTCTCAACTCTTATTTTAGTATTTGACAAAGGAAGTGTCGATTTCTTTGCGTGAATTCAGTGGACACGCTTAAAAAACAATAAAAAGATAAACCATCTTAATAATAACGTGAAAGTCGCACCTAAAAGACCTAAGCCAAACATGCTGCGCATGCAGAGGGAAAATGCCAGAAGGGAGATAACAGCATCTGGCATAAAGCCACCGCCTTCGACTTTTCCAAGGGAACGTTTGCCTTATGTTGAAGCATTGCCCCTAGCTGGTGAAAAGGCAGAGCCACTAATAAGGAAAATATTAGAAAACTTATCACTAGTAGAAATTTCAACATGGATTGACCTTTCCAAAGCAGCATCAGCATTATACGCAAAGCAGGGTAATTTCAAGGCATTGCAGGAACTTGCTTGCCACAGAGAAACTTCAATAAGGGCTGGAGCTGCTCATGGTCTTGCGCTATGCGGTAAAAAAGGGCTTCCATTATTAATGGTACTTCTGAAGGATATAAGTCCAACAGTAAAAGAAGAGGCAGTTGCCGGAATTTCGAAAATATTTTCTGGTCCGACAGGCATAAACAAGCTGGCTGAGCTTGCAAAAATTGGCGATAAGGATGTCGCAATTGCTGTTGCTCGTGAGCTTGGAAAAAGAGGCGAAGCTGCAATACCTACCTTGTTGGAAATTATGAGAAGCGGTGAGTTTGCTTGCAAAGGAGCTGCTGCAAGAGCTCTGTTAAAAATTGGTCCTAAAGGCATTGAAGCACTGGAAAAGCTTATTGTCAGTGAGGACTGGGTCACTAGAAAATATGCTGCTGAAGCGCTTGCTAATTATTACTTTGAAAAAAAAGATCTGAAATCACTAGCTGTGATGGCCGAAAAAGGGGACGATCAAGTGCGCCGTTACGCTGAAGAAGCACTTAGTGCGCTCAACGCGAGAGAACTTTTGCTATTGACTAGAAGACCTTTTGCAGCAACGCCTTACCTAAGAGAGATTTTAAAAGATATAAGGTCACTCCGTGAGGCCTCATCACAGCTTAAAAAAGAATTTGGTGGCTCATTTATCGGCATAGTTATATTGGGAAGCATAGCAAAGGGATATGCATTATCTCGTGGTGATGTTGACTATGCCTTAATTGCTTCGGATCCCCTAGTAGAAAAAAGACTAAAAGAAATCGCGAAAGAAAGGGGCATAAATCTATGCCGGCAAGGCTATTTTATAAACCCCAAAAGCGAACAAAATAAGACCATAGCGCCTCTATTCTGTGGCCTATTTCTTGGCGATAGAAAAGCTATGATTGAGGCGCAAAGACAAGCTTTTATGAAGTTTGCAAACAGCCCAGAGAAATGGGAGAAAATAAGGTTGGAAATATTTGAACATGAGCTTAAAATTGAGAAGTCTTTTTCAAGGTTAAGAGCAAAAAACTTTTCCGAAGAAAAAAGGAGAAAAATTGCCGCTGCACTCAGAGTGCCACCGCCCTATGAGCAGATGAAAAAAATATTGGGCATAAGTTAATTACATCATAGGGTGTGTATCTAGCTTCTCTTACGAACGATATAGTATATGATAAAGAGTATTGCTGCTGAAATAAATGTAAGCAGAAGGATTAAAACCAAATTATCCTTTTCTTCACTACCACCAGATGCAGTAGAAGTAGGAGTGGTTGGTTGTAAACTTTGTGTAGGTGAAATTTCCTTAGTTTTTTCTGGGGTTGGAGTTGGCCTTAAAGCGGGGGTTTGGCTGGGGCTTGGTGAAGGACTCGGAGAAGGGCTTGGCGTTGGTGTGGGTGTTGGACTTGGGCTGGGGCTTGGCGTTGGGCTTGGAATTACCTCCGGCTTAACTAATACATTTTGTTTTGCCTCTTGGCCTTTTCCAACTTTGTCACTTGCAACTACAGTTATTAAAGCGTCATTTCCCCAGTTTGAGTCGGGCCTGACATTATAAATACAGCTTAAATTTGCGCCTGTGCCTGAGCATAACATCCTTTCTCCATTCACCCTGAAGTTCTCCTCTGCACTTGGTGACTTTACGTAAATCAGAACTGAAAGTACATTTATGTCACCATCTGGATCTGTAACACTAGCTGTGACCTGATTTCCTTCATATCTTTTAAGTTCTTGTGCATTTAACTTAACGGTTGGCCTTACATTTGGGGATGTAACAGTTGGTGTTGAAGTTGGACTTTGGCTTGGCTGAGGCGGTGTTGGTGATGCTGAAGCAATCACCCTTACAATTTTAGAACAATATTCTCCAAAGTCCCAGTCATCAATTCCAGAAACTTCTATTTTAGCATCTTCGCCCCAAGAGGAATTTGGTTCTATCACAAAAGTACATGTTTTTGCAAATCCTGTACCAGTGCAGGACATGAGGTCATAAAAAGCTTTATTGTAATATGATTTGGTGCTTGGCGATTTTATAAAAATATACGCCTCAATTAAATCACCATCTGGATCTGTTAAATCAGCAGTTATTGTGTTTTTCTTGTCCATTCTTAGGTCGCCAGAAGTTACAACACAAGACGGCCTTGTGCCACTTGGTTGACTACCACTGCCACCGTTATCGTCATCGAATCTTATAACCATATGTCTTTGGTCTGTGCTTAGGATTTCCAGAGCAAATGAAGTTTTTAATAAAAGCACTGCAAAAACCAGAAAAACTAAAACTAGTAAAAAGTTTGCCCCACCATTTTTAAGTTTAACTGGCATATTTTACCACTCATTAGGTGAGAAAAAATAGGTATTTTTTATTTTTAATTATTTTGTTTGGAGTCAAAGGTATGCTGCTAAGCCAAAAAGACCGTGCAAAATTGCTAGTGAAATAGAAATCCTTGCCATTACTGGATGCCATTTCGGTGATATTCTCATATCGCCTTTTTTGTTCATAACTGCAATGTATGCTGTAAATAAAAAGCAAAACAAAGTTAGAATTCCCAAATAAGCCATAAGCGGAAGTCCAAATACTTTGTAATGCGTTATTTCCTCTAACACCAAATGACCTCTTTTATCTTTTATTTATTTTCTTGCGTTGCTTCTCTAAGCGACTAATATCAAGCCTAAGTTCGTTAACCCTTCGGGCATGAATTGCCATAAGTTTGTCACCTGATTCTAAAAACGATTTTTCTTTCGCTGAAAGTGCTGATTTTTTGGTAAGCAAAAACTTCATGTGTACTAGCCTGTGCAAAGAGGCCTCAGCATTAGCTAGCTCACCCTTAAGTTGCTCTATCTGCTCATCAAGTTTTTTTATTCTGGCTTGTCTGCGAGCTTCTAAACGCTGCTTTGCTCTTTGCGCAATGTCCTTGACTCTCTTTGAAATGCGCCCAACTCTCGGAGCCATATATAGGCAATGTAAATTCAAGTTTAATAAACTAACTTTAATAATTGGGCTTTTGCCCCGGCCGGGATTTGAACCCGGATTGCCGGCTCCGGAAGCCGGAGTTCTTCCATTATACTACCGGGGCGAAAAAAGCCACTAATAATAAGGGCGGATGGAAATAATTAATATTGTTTTGAAAAATAATTTTATCGGAAATTAGCCCTTAAACCAATTAAAACGGCTTATCGATTTAAGTTATAAATGCTTCTCCAAAAACTCAAAATTTTAGGATCTTCAGCAAAATGGGATTCGTGCGGTGGCACCAAGAAAAAAAGCCTTTTGAAAGCAGGGGTGCCTGCAGAATATTCTTCTTTTATTCAAGATTGTGCCTCAACAGGTGAAAAATGCCGACTCATGAAAGTGTTATTGAGCAATAAGTGTATTCACGACTGCAAGTACTGTAAAAATTCAGTTGGTTCACAGAAGAAAGCGGAGCTTACACCAGAGGAAGTTGCATTCGCTTTCGCGAGCTTGCATAAGGGCGGCTTTGTTGATGGCCTTTTCTTAAGCTCTTCTGTGACAGAAGACCCAGACAAAACAGCTGATAAAATAATAGAGAGCGCAAGATTAATAAGAGAAAAATACTTTTTCCGCGGCTATATACATTTAAAGGTATTGCCAGGTGTTTGCAAGGATAAAATTTTAGAAATGTCAAGATATGCTGATAGGCTTTCCCTTAACATAGAGGCGCCTTCCAAGGCGTATTTCTCTGAGCTTTGCTCTACAAAGGATTACTCACAGGATATTGAAAAAAGATTGGGGTGGCTAAGCGATGCTCGCAGCAAAGGCCTTTTGAAAAGTTTCACAACACAGCTAGTGGTTGGTGCTAGCGTAGATTCTGATCTTGAAATAATTGAAAGAATGAATAAGCTTTATTCCGAAACTAGCTTGTACAGGACTTATTTCTCTGCTTTTGAACCCGTGAAAGGAACTGCTTTTGAAAATAGGCCTGCTGAGGATCCAAGCCGCGAACATAGGCTTTACCAATGCGATTGGCTTATTCGCATTTACGGCTTCAAACTCGATGAAGTAAAAAAAGCGCTTGACGAGAAAGGAATGCTGGCTAAAGGCACAGATCCAAAGGTTTTAATTGCAATGAAATGTGCTGACAAATACCCTGTTGATGTAAACAGTGCTTCATTTTGTGAGCTGATAAAGGTCCCTGGCATAGGGCCAAAAGCAGCAAAAAAAATCATGCATTTGAGGGAGTCGGGGGTAAAATTTAAGGACATAAAAGACCTAAGAAAAAGTGGGGCAATAGCAAAAAGGGCTTTGCCTTTTATCCAACTTGAAAATAGCAGACAACTAAGGATAAGCGAAACAAATATATAAAATGGAAACGCCCAAGCCGGGAATTGAACCCGGATCGCAGCCTCACTGCACCTGCCAGCATCAGAGCTAATATTGCCCACGAGAATTGGGCTTCAATTTCTTCCCTTCATAAAGGAAAGAAATTGGTGCGACAGGGCCGCATCCTAACCATTAGACTACTTGGGCTTGTTTTACATTAATTATAATTTTCAGAATTATTTTAAAATGTTGCCATTACATTTTTTCTAAGATGTAAATAAGACGCTCTATTTTGTGCCATTGCTCCTTATAAAAAACTGGAACTTTTGCCTCAAAACCACAGCCAGACGTAGGATTATAAATCTTAAAACCAGACCTTTGCAAAATAGAATCAATATCAATGCGATATGTTTTCGTACTTTTGGCCCTTATGCGTGGAATAACAACGGATATCCGGCCTCTTGGCTTAAGAACCTTAGAAGCTTCAACGAAAAACTTTTCATAGAGTTTTTGGAGGTCTTTGATTGTTTGCTCGGCTTCTTTATCAGATGGTGCTTTTTTGATTAAAGGACCAAGTTCTGGCTCAGTAGCAATAAAATCAAAATAATGCTCTGGAAAGTACTGGGAAAGCTTTTTTGCATCGCCCTGCCTAACAGTCCACGATCCGGAAACCCCATAAGTTCTTTCAACCCATTTAAGGTTTTCTGAGGCCTTCTGTATGCGATCTCTGCTAAGGTCTATGCCATAGACCTCAAAGCCAAGAAGCAGCGCCTCTTGAAGAACAGTGCCTATGCCACAAAAAGGGTCAAGCATTTTTGCTTTCGACCTAACTCCTGCAAGATTAACAAGTATCCTTGATAGCCGTATGGAGCTCATCACCTCTGGTTCAATGTATGGCCTTGAAACATCCCTCTCCTTAAAACTATGTGGATCAAAGGATTTTATAGCCCTAGCAACATAAAACAAAGGCCCTGCTTTAAGCACCACAAAGCTCAGCAGCTCTTTGCTGCTCTTAGCAAGCGTATGTGGAGCAATGTCTTTGTGCAAAGCCTTTATTCCCTGTTTTTTGAAGTTTTCTTGGAAATAGGACCTTACAGAAGGCGATGCTCCTATTGTTTCTACACTATAAACTATTTTGTTTGAATTTCCCTCATAAAGACAGGCATCCTCAAGATTCTTACCAATAGAATTCTCATCGCACCAAAATAGAACTTTTGCAACTTTAACTGTGCCACCTAAGCCAGCCAAAATCTCATCTAGGTTAACCTGTTGCGGTAAGTCGAGTATTGTTGCTTTTTCATAGAAACACGAAACTTTGAAGTTAATTTCTCTTGCCCTGAGATAACTTAAAAGCTCGATGTAAGAAAGCTTTGGGTTCCTGCCAAAAAGAAAAAGGAATTCCAAAAAAACCACTGCTTTACTTAAATTTCCCTATGTTTTCCTTATAATAAGCTTCTATTTTTTGCTGCTCTTCTTTGGGGATATTTCGCCTATACTTGTCATTGCAAAGCTTTTTGCCTTTAAGTCTTTCCCATTCTTTGGCCTGAATTGAATATTTCTTCTGTGTTGCGTCCCTGTAAAGTTCTGGTATCACATTGAACGCACAGAATGGCACTATTCTGTTATCAGGCATAGCGTAGTGTATGCAGCATCTTTCGACACGATCTACATCATAATCGTAAGGATCCATAAAATGCATCATACCTATAAAAAGAGAGTTATAGTGGAATTCCTTTAAGCCGTCATAGTTTCCACTGATGAGGGCCTTTGCAAGCATTTCGCCTAGCTTTAGATTCTTTGGCTTCTTTGTTGGGTCTATAAAAGAATTTACCTTATAAAGAAGTTTGCTGGTTGTCAAAACTTTACCTAAGCGCCCGAGCTTTTTGCCCCTCAGCTCTCCAGCCAATGATTGCAAGTACTCGAACAGCCCCTCGACATCAACAAATCTGGTTATTGGGATAAAGCGCTTGCCTTCAATAAAAACATATGTGCCAGCACCACAAGCAAAATGGGAGGACAAACGATATTGAGGCCTGCCAG
The DNA here is from genome assembly GCA_038886995.1 of Candidatus Iainarchaeum sp. Classification (GTDB taxonomy): domain Archaea; phylum Iainarchaeota; class Iainarchaeia; order Iainarchaeales; family DTGL01; genus DTGL01. The sequence continues at coordinate 34,101 of JAWALG010000004.1, read as the reverse complement.
TAAGGGATTCTATAAGGTTTGTTACTGGCCCTACGCAGGGCACACAATAGAAATCATCTAGCCCTATTTGCCCGTCGGTCTGCTCTTCAATCAACCTAATTGTTTTTGGTATTGTTATGCGTTGCTTCTCACGCTCGTTTTTAGGCATCATCCCAACAAGAGAAACTGGCTGCATGTTTACACCGCGCACAACATCAATCTGTGAGGCAGCAAACCTTATTATGTCACCTAATTCATGCGTATTAAATCCATTTATAACTGTTGGCACAAGTACAATTCCAGCCGCCTTTGTTTTCCTTACATTCTCAATTGCTTTTGGAACTTCCCAATAATTCTTTGGGTTTGTTTTTGGTGTAACGCCATCAAAGCTCATATAAAAAATATTGGCGCCTGCACTGACAACCTTTTCAACAAATGCTGGATCATTCGCTATTCTTATGCCATTTGTGTTAAATTGGACATGCTCAAAACCTTCTTCTCGGCACATCTTTACTATTTCAACTATGTCTTCCCTAAGGGTGGGCTCTCCGCCTGTGAGTTGGATAGCATTGCACGCAATTGGCTTCTCATTGCGAAGTGACCTAAGCATTGCTCTTATAGTGTCTAAATCTGGCTCATAAACTGGCTCATTCATCCTCTGAAAAAAGAAACAGTACCAACATGAAAGGTCGCATCTATTTGTCACAACAAGGTTTGCAAGTGCAGTATGGCTTTTGTGCTGCCTACATAAGCCACAGTCATTGGGGCATACAACATCAGCCAGTGGTTTATCAATCTGCACTGTTATAAGCTCAACGCCCTGATCAGCAAACTTTTGCTGCTTGAAGTAATATTCAGCATCTTCCCAATAAGCATCCTGGTAAATTCCGTGCTTTGGGCATTCTTTTCTAATCAGTACTTTTCCTTCCTTTTCGAATATAAGAGCAGGTATGCGCATCTCAGCCCATTTTTTCTCATCAGCGCATTTTGGGCATATGCTCATTGTTAAGCGCACTGGGCTTTCGTTCTTTAAAACGAGCTTCTTGAGAATATCAGATATTTCCTTATCCTTGAGCTTTACATTTGGGCTTATTGTGATGGTGCGCTCGCCCATCTCAAACAGGCGCTCTCCACTGTATACTTTCCTAACTAAAAAATGTGTATCTCTGGCCTTCACAATTAGCACCCTATAGAAATCTCTATTGGGAAAGTATTTAAAATGTTCAATTTTTAAAGATTGCCGGGCTATTTTTATATGTTCTCGTTGGCGGGATGGCCCAGCGGTCCACGGCGGCAGCCTGCTAAGCTGCTGAGCGATGAGCTCTCCCGGGTTCAAATCCCGGTCCCGCCGCTTTCACCCATAAAGTTCTAAAAGAGCCGTAGCAATCGACTTTGGGAGTTGTGAATAAACCAGGCCTTTTTTGCATAGGCCACAACCAACCACGTAACCTTCTAAGCGAAGTGCAATATAACCATCTTTGCAGCTTTTTGCAATGGGCTTGCCTTTTATTATTGACAACAACTCATCTTTTTTCAAGTCAACAACATTTTCCTTAATTTGCTGTCCGAAAAACTGCAAGCCATAGCTTGTCGGCTTCAGGCCGAGCTTTGTTCTTTCTGCAATTCTAAGGCCTTTGCACTGCACATTAAAGCCTTCAAATGATTTAAGGCCTTTTGATGTGAGCCAGTATGAATTACCTATTTTCTCAATATTGTAATTTTCAAGTAATTCGCGTTTTACCCCGAAGATTAGCAGAAGATCCTCAATCTCTTTTTCTGAGTTTTGCAATGAAGGCCCCCCCTGAATTTAAGTGGTAGGGATAAATTCGAACTGCTTTCTTCAACTCAATGCCGTAATCTTTTTTGTCGAAACATTCAATGCCTTTTTCGTGTGGCACTTTAACCTTAACAGATTCTATCTTAATATGTCCTTTATCCAAGGCACTTGCAACGACTTCTTCGTTTTCTTCTGGAGCAAAAGTGCATGTGCAATAAACAATTGTTGCGCCAGGTTTTGCAAATTCAATAGCTTTCTGAAGCAGGGCTTTTTGCACATTAGTTAAACTATCGCGCATAAACTTTGGCATTAGGGTTGTTTCTTTGAAAAGGTTGCCTTCAGCCGTGCATGGTGCATCGAGAAGGACATAATCAAATTTATCCTTGAGCTTTAAATTGCGTGCATCGTTCCATGTTATAACAACATTTAGGCAGCCAAGCCGCGAAACATTTGAGACCAGGCTCTTAAGCCGAGGTATTGCTTTGTCATTGGCTACTATTGTACCTGTGTTTTCTATTAAGGCAGAAATCTGTGTAGTTTTGCCCCCTGGCGCGGCACACATGTCAAAGATAAAAGAGCCCTTGGCCGGCTCAAGAACCAAAGGTGCTACCATTGCTGACTCTTCCTGTACATAGTAATAGCCAAGCGCATGAAGCAAGCTTTTGCCAGGCCTATCGCTTGCGCCTAACTTAAAAGCTTCGCCATACCAATCAATCTCTTTGACTTCGCTGAAAGAATCCCTTAACATTGCCAGAAGTTCGGATCTTCCAATCTTGTGTGGATTCCATCTTATTGTGACATCGCGAGGCCTATTAATAGAATCTATGAGGGCTTCAAACTCAGGAATTATATCTTTGTACCTTAGGAGGGTTTCTCTTTGCATAAGCAAATAAATAAACAAAATGTTTAAATATTAGAAAAATGTCAGATTATTGATTAAACGTGTCTGAAACAACTGAAACTGACAAAGGCCTGAGGTTCCTTTTGTCCATGGGTTTTCCTAGAAAAGAGGCATTAGAAATAATGGCAAGTGGCGGCTGGCAAGAAATAGGGAAAATGAATGAAAAAGAGCTCACAGAATTAGGGCAATTTTTGAAGACAAGCTTTGGTGAGAAATGCCGCGCGGTACTTCTTAAGCTAATGGAACCTGGTAAGCAATCAAGAATTAAAATGGCTTATGGAAGGATGCCAACTGTTAATGAAATGAGGATGGGGCTACAAAGCATCAACGCACTGATGAATCGCTCTGGGCTAACTGATAGAGACATCGGGCATCTGAAAGAGAGTGCCTTTATCGATTTTCTTACTGAGAGGAGTTATTCGAAAGCGAGTGAAGTCGCCTTAGGAAGAATTTTTGAGAGCAGAATCAAACTATTAACTGATCTTGGGTTCAAGAAGGAAGAAGCCCTTACAATTGTTTCAACCCCTAAAGGGACTAGATGGCTTATGGGTCTTGATAAAAGCAAGCTCTTGGAAATGAGGTTTGTACTTGCTCAGTACGGCTTAGAATCTGCAATGAAGACACTCCTAATCTCGAGTCTTGTACATGGAAAACCAATTGCGAGCTCTGCTGAATTAGGAGAACAACTAAAAAAATTATTCTTGGCAGGCAAAAGAAAAGGTTTGAGCTTGGAAAAAACAAGGAAGATACTAGAAAAGGAGCCCCATTTCGTAAGCGCTGAAGCACAAAGGTTTGAGAATTACTTGGGACAAAGGCGACGCACAAAAACGCCTGGCCCGAGGCAAAAAACATTGCTGAGAAGACGCAAATAAAAGAATTAAAATGATACTTGATATTTTTTAATTCTTTTTAAGTGTAGCTTTTAATATGATGGCTATGTGGAACAGAAGCCAGAAAAAAAAGGACCGCTTGTGCATCCCTGAACACCAAAGGGCAAAAATTGAAAGCCTTGCAAAACCAGGGGAAGAAGATTTGGGTTCAGTTGAAGAAGAGACAAACGCCAGGGCCCTTTTTGCAGTTTCAGACAGTTTTCAGCTTCATGAGCTTTCAGTGATTAAGGGAACCGTAACTAGGGGAGTAATAACAAAAAAGGATAAGATTTTGCTAGGTGAAAAGCCGTTGAGGATATATGAACTATGGGTAAATGAGAAGAAGGTTGATGCTCTACATGAGGGTGAAACTGGCGCAATATTCATAAAAGCAAGAAACGTCAGGGTTGCAGCAGGCGACACACTTGAATTAGAATAAAAACTTTTTTGAGGCAGGGGTACCGAAGCGGTCAAACGGGCCAGACTCAAGATCTGGTGGCTTAGTGCCTTCGGCGGTTCGAGCCCGCCCCCCTGCAATAGAAAAAAGAGGGTGTTTTTTTGCAAGTAATACGAAAAATTGGGGTTTTATCCTATGCCAAAATATGTGCAGTTTTTGGTGCATTGGGTGGCGTAATCCAAAGTATTTGGATCTACTATGTCTGGACATATACAAATCAAGTTCTTGAAAAGGTGGGGAAAGCTTTTGGTTTAAATACTAATTTCAGCACAAGCCCACCAATTTTGGAAATGGTGCTTTCGCCCGTATTGGGCCTAATTTTTGGGTTTATAATAGGTGCTGTAATCGCGCTAATATACAATTTACTAGCGGACAAGATTGGCGGTGTTGAAGTAGAGTTACAATAAGCACGACAAAAAGTGAATTGGGGCTAAAGGCCCCTATTTTTAACTTTTTAAGAGGGCTACTAAAAGCCAAGCTCTTTTTTTGCTTTTGGCGACAATCGCTCCGGTGTCCAAGGAGGATCAAAAACGAGATCTACTGAGGCTTCCTTAACACCTTTTATTGAGGACACTGCGTTCTCAACAAGTTGCTTTAGGTGTGACTGAAGCGGACAATAAGGGTTTGTGACAGTCATCTTAACTGAAACAACATCGTTGCTTATGCTCACATCATAAATAAGGCCTAAGTCAACAACATTTATGCCTATCTCTGGGTCTGTAACTTTTGCTAAGGCCTTCATTACTTCCTGTTTGGATACCATAAAAATTACTTTACAGATATACAACTCGTTGGGCAACTATCAGCTGATGCCTTTGCGCAGTCCTCTTCATCTTTTGTGAATTTCTTCTCTAGCACTAGGGCTTTGTCCTGTGCTTTGGCTCCTTTTAGCTTTGCTTTTGCGCCATCCATCTCAAAAAGCGCCGGGCAGATTGCCGCGCAAGTACCACAACCAATACACTTTTCAGGTTCTTGCATTACTTTCATCAAACCACCTCACATTTAACATTGCCCGCTTGCAGTGCCGCCCTGAGAACTCAGCGTTTGGGAGCACTCAGTCGGAGGAGTATTAAAAGCGGTGCATACTGCTGCCTTATAGTTTTCTGGCGCCCTGCCGCCCCAGTATTCTGTTTCGTTTATAATTATTGTTGGAGAGCCCATCACACCATATTTCTTGTTTAGCTCAACCTCTTTTTCAAGCAAGGAAATTGCTTCCTCTTGGAAGCACTTTTCTATCTTTTCAGTATCTATGCCCAATGCCTCTGCTTGACCTTTCCAACAGGTATCTATGTTTTTCAGAGTGCAATTTCCCTCATATATCTTAGCAACATAGTCCCAGAACTTGTCCTTTTGGTACTTAAAAATACACAGCTGCCTCACACCCTCCTTTAACTCAGATACGCCGTGCATAGAGCAGTATTTTTCCTCTTCGTCTATGCAGTCATCTGGGTAATTATAGCCATATTCGCCAGAGTAGATAACATAGTGTGGCTCAAGGTTTATTTTATCACCGAAAAGTTCTGCAACTGGTTTAAGGCCTTTTTCTGCCTGCTGACCATAAGGGCAAAAAGTCATAACGAACATAAGCACATCTGGCCTGTCGCTTTTAGTTTTTGCTTGGAATGGTGTTGGCGATGGGGCTGGTGTTGGCTTTAGCGGTGAATTTGTATCGTAAACCGCAGATGCTATTATGACCTTCTTGCCGTCTTTTGTCACTAGCAATAGACCTGCTGGCATATTGCCATCTTCGGTTTCAATTGAAGCATTTAAATCGTAAAGGCACTCGTTATACGGAGTAACTTTATTAACTAAAAGCTTGTAGCCATAGTTTTTCAGAAAGCTTTCTTCAAGGAATGCTCTTGCTTTTTCGCCAGCTTCTTCCGGCTTTATTGCGGCAATGCAACTGTTTGAATCGGTTGGCAGTGTACAGGTGCCATTATCTGTTTGTCCACTCCCTGGTTTAAAGTAAAAGTAGAGGGCAGCCGCAGATATAAGCGCGCCAACTACCAAAGCGAGTATCAAAAACATTGCAAAAACGGGTTTCTCGAAAGCAACCTTTCCTTTCTTGCTTTCAGAAGCTTCCTCAAGATGTGAAGCTTTGCTTTTGTGTTTTCTTTCCTTTTTTTCTTCGACTGCTTGTTTATTGTCATCTTGCGCATCAACCATCAAAATCACCATGAAAAAAAATTGCAAGAGAACATTTTTAAACATACGCAATTTGTGAGGCAACTAAATTAAGAGCAAAACTTAAACCAAAAATATTAAACTAAGCAACATCAACAAAAAATATTTAAGGTGCGAAAATCGAATTATTTTTATTGCTGAGAGAGTTGGTTTTGTGCTGGCTCATGTAATGTGAGCCAGCATTTTTAAACTTAAAGCGTAGATCATTTAAATGCCTTTAAAAAGTCCTCGCCTCTTGCGCCTATGCGTTTGCTGACTTTGGCTGCTTCTGTTTTTTCTTTGCCAACTATAAGAGAAAGCTGCTTTTCATCCATTTTTCCAGCCATAAACTGCTTTATAGCATCCTTCTCAAGAGCAAGGTCTTCCACAACTTTGTCTAAGTAACTATCGAAAAAGTCGTTTATAAATGCGTTGCGACTCTTGCCTGACATCTTTGCAAGGGCGTCTATTCTCTCAATAATCTGCTTTTTAAGACTAATTTCAACCTTTTCTGTGGCCATTATGCTCAGTAAATAAAAGCACCTATGTGATTTAAATTTTTGCTGTTGCCAATAATATTGTCGACATGCCGCTAACAATAATAATTGGCGCTCAATTTGGCGACGAAGGCAAAGGGAAAATAATTGATTACCTATCCGAAAAAGCAGACATCGTGGTTAGGTTTAATGGTGGCGACAACGCAGGCCACACTGTTGTTGTGGGAGACAAAACCTATAAGCTTCACCTAATGCCTAGTGGAGCTATACAAAAAAAGGTTTGTTGCCTTGCAAGCGGCGTAGCCATAAACCCGAAGACACTTTTAGATGAAATCGAGCTTATTAAAAGAGAAGTTGGGAGATTAAAGCTCATTGTTGATCCAAGGGCACAAATAATAATGCCATACCATATATTGCTTGATGGGGCCTCAGAAGAAAAAAAGGGCGAGAAGATTGGCACAACTAAAAAAGGCATAGGGCCTTGCTATGCTGACAGGGCCTCAAGGCAAGGCATAAGGTTTTCTGAGTTTGTAGATAAGAAAAAACTTTATGAGAAACTTACTGAAGTTGTCACATTAAAGAATTTGGAGCTAAAGGCTTATGGCCTAAAAGCTATGAGCGTTCAGAGTCTTTTCAGGGAGCTTTTGCCACTATCTAGGAAGCTAAGAACATGCCAAGGGGATGTTTCTGTTTATCTGCATAAAGCGCTCAAAGCAAGAAAAAAGGTTCTCCTTGAAGGTGCACAGGGCTTTTTTCTTGACAATGACTTCGGCACATACCCGTATGTGACAAGTTCGCACACAACCACTGCTGGGGCTTTTATGAGCACTGGGCTTCCCTGCCAAAAGGGTAGTGTAATTGGTGTTGCAAAAGCATATTGCACGAGAGTTGGCTCTGGGCCGTTTCCAACTGAAATAAGCGGCCAACTTGCTGACAAGATAAGGGAAAAAGGCAATGAATATGGCACCACTACTGGCAGGCCAAGGCGTGTTGGCTGGCTTGACCTTGTAATGCTAAAAACAGCCACTAGGATTAGCGGTTTCACTGATATCGCGCTAACAAAGCTCGATGTATTGTCAGGCATAAAAGAAATAAGAGTTTGCACAGCTTACAAAATCGGTGGAAAAACCATCAAGGAGGCGCCTGCTGATACGCAGACACTTGAAAAGTGCAAACCTTTATACAATAAATTCAAAGGATTTAAATTGTCATCTGAGCCAAGAACATTTGATGAAATCCCGCCAGAAGCAAAGAGCTACATAAGGTTTATCGAAAAGAGCGTGGGTGTTCCAGTAAGGATAATTTCGTATGGCCCAGAAAGAAAACAAACCCTAATAAGAACAAAATTATGAAAATTTTCCTTTAAGGCCTATTTCTTTTTTTCTACCTTTGCCCTTATAAATTCCATCATCTTTTTTGGCACGATGTTTCCTAAAAACTTTCTGAAAGGGCCTGGCTGGAAGTTTACTTCAATTACTGCAAAGCCATCTTTAGTCATCTCTGTCTCCATGAAATCAACCGCACAGATATCAAAGCCAAGAAGTTTTGAAACTTTAAGAGCACAATCTTCCATCTTTGGGTTGCCTTCAATTATTTCTGCTTTGCCACCGCGTGAAATGTTGGCGCGCCAGTCATCTGGGGCGCCAGTACGCCTTACGCTTAAAACTTCATCGCCAAATACATAGCATCTAATATCTGTGCTGCCAGTGGGTAAAAATTTCTGTGCAGTTATATATTCCTCAAAGAGGTGAACTGTGTCTAGTATAGATTGAAGCTCATTCTTGTTGGAAATTAGCATAACCCCACGTCCACCAAAACCACTTATCAATTTCAAAACAAGAGGAAAACCAATTTCTTCAACTATGCCCTCTGTGCTTTGCGGCGAAGCGCTTAGTGAAGTTAGCACGCACGGAAAGCCGCTTTCAGCAATCTTCTGAATTGTATAAAACTTATGGTTAGATATCTGATAGCCCTTCAAAGATACTGGGCAGTATATTTTGGAGCTTTCTATTACTTTTAGCACAGATTCGCCGAGGAAGTAGTCAGTTGATCCAAACCTCGGATAACATGCATCAAAATCAAGAATATTAATTCCTTTATACAGAAGCTTGGAGGTGCCATTTTTGTGCACGATGGTTAACTTGCTTATAGGCACAAAAAGAACCTTATCAAATACTTTTTTTGCCTCTTCAAGAAGTATCTTATTATTTCCTTTGTTGTAATTCTTTGCGGCAATTATAACTATGCTTGGCATTTAGGCACCACCGCTTTTCCTATAAAAAAGCTCTGCTGTTTTTTCAAAGAGGTTTTTGCCGGTTTTCTTGGAAAAAAGCACCATATTTACATGGGGCTTCACCCTTGTTACAAAGCCGCGACACATTTTTACCGTGGCTATGTCGCAGCCGCAAATGCTTGCTGCCTGTATTGCTGTCTCTTCTTCGGTCTTAGACAATTTTACATTTACAGCGTTTTTCATGAGGCGTGCCTTTTTAGGGTCTGGTGTGGTGCTCCTAAGGGTAAAAACTTCATCCCCAATAACAGCGCAGTGATCAATATCGCCTTCTATGAATTCACTCACAACAGCGGCATCGCCTTCAATCCTCTCGGTTAGAGAAGTCAAAGCTTCTGCGCTTTTTGCAACCATGCTTTGAATTTTCTCTCCATTTTTATAAACCTTTACCACAACAGGGTAGCTAAACTTTTGCTTGGATTTTATTATCTGCTCGATGTTCCCGAAAATCCTCGTGTAAGGAATCTTTATTCCGTAGCTGCTAAGCAAGCTTATCTGAAGCAGCTCGTTGCTTCCGACATAGTATGCTCCTTTATGGACTTGGCAATAGAAACCTTTGGTTTCAATGTAGTCCAATAGTGGCTCTACAAACTGCGTGAGCATGAAAGGCGTCTCAAGATAAACTGGGCCGCTAAAAACACCGTTGCCCTGCACTTTTATTTTTGATCCAGACATGTCTGTGAAAAGCGTAAGGCGCCTCACAGGCAATAGCTTTACTGAGAAGCCCTTATTCTCAAAGGCCTCTTTAAGCAATGCAAACCTCTTGCGCTCGCCTTCAACTGCCATTATGAGCTTTTTCATAAAAGACACGTGCCGAAAAGGCAAATATATGTGAATATGTATTCCCCTCATTTGTTTAAAAAGTTTTTGATTTTTACTTATTCTCGTTATGGCTAAAAAAAAGGGGGTTCCCTACAAGAAAAAGAAGAAAAAGGTTGTTGGCCTTGTTCAACATGTTAGGATAATAGGCAAAAAAAAGGCAGTGGAAACGCTTGCTTTGCTTGATACTGGCGCGGAAAGGTCAAGCGTTGACCTTAAAATTGCGGCAAAGGCAGGACTTGGGCCTATAGTTAGCGTGCTTAGGATAAAAAGCAAGACAGAGCCAAAAGGTTATGTGAGAAGGCCTGTTGTTGAAGGTACCCTTGAGATGTGTGGAAAAAGAAAAAAGACGCTTTTCACTATAGCAGACCGCTTTGGAATGAAGCTGCCTGTGCTTGTTGGCAGAGACTTCCTAGACAACGATTTTATAATACATGTTGAGGGCAAGCAAGGAAGGAAGGATGAAGGGTTGAAGAGAAGTGCAGGAAATAAAGATAAGGGAAGCGCGAATTGAGGATTCTGCTGGCATAGCAAGGCTTTATCCACATTGGGGCTATGATCTTGCACGAAGCCGCGTCATAAAGAGCTTCCTTTCTAAAAATGAAACAAGGTGTGTTGCAAGATTAGATGGCAAAGTAGTTGCGCACCTTTTTGTAAAATATGGTACTGGGCGAAACAAGCATACAGCAAGCTTGCAATCCCTCATAGTTGCTAAAAAATATAGGGGTAAAGGAATAGCGCAACAGATAGTAAAGCATGCAATTGAAAATATGAGAGAAGGCACTGAAATAGTAACAACTCGCGCTGATCAAGACAATGTGGCCTCTTTGAGGGTTTTTGAAAAGCTTGGCTTTGTTCAGTATGGCCTTCTTGAGAAAGGCGCTAAAGAAGGGCGCAGCTACAAAAACCTGGTTCTATTGAAAAAGGAAATTTAAGGAAAAATTACGCGAATGAAGAAATAAAAGCATAGTTCTCTAAAAGAGTGGATTTACAGTGCCTTAATGTATGAAATCAGATTATATCTATTCCAAGTTCCAGGGGGCTTTCTTCTTTCTTACCTTTTAGCTTTGCTCTGAAATTAGAGCTTTTAAGAAGGTGTGATTTATAGGCGGGTATTCTTATTATTCTTGCCTTTGGGCCTTTCTTTGCGATAAAAGCACTAAGTTCTTTAACATTAACTCTTTGGTCATAGCCAAGCGCAATTACATCTGGCTTATATTTAAGCAAAATTTCAAACATGTTGCTGCCTTTTAGCCCAAGAACCGCGTTATCTACACAACGAAGTGCCCTTATAATTTCAAGGCGCTCTTTTTCAGTATGGATTGGCCTCTTGCCTTTTGATGAAAAAGCATTCTCGTCCCTTGAAACAACCACCAGGAGCTTGCCCCCAAGCTTCTTTGCTTTCTGGAGATAGTAAAGGTGCCCATAATGCAAAAAATCAAAAGTACCGAAAGCAATTACTAATTTGCCACGCACCATTAATTAAGTTTCATAAGGATAAGTTTAAATAAGTGTTAAGTATAATTTTATTTGGTTCATATGGAAATCAATCCAATAAATATCTTTTTAAAGCCAAGGAAAACTATTGAAAAAGCGGTTTCAAAGCCGGACTTTAAGATTGCTTTTCTAATTGTCTTGGCTCCGACAATACTTTATGCTTTGCTTAACCTTTTCTCCGGCCTTGGCCTCGACATATTAAACACTATAAAACACGGTGCAGCGAGCTACTTTGCATGGATTATGGTATCCGCGGTAATCTATTTCTTTACTTTTATGGCAAACAGCAAAGAAGCAAAGGGGAAATTCAACGGCATACTTTCAGCAATATCATTTGCATGGTTATTCCTTGCAATTATAATGATTATATCATTCATAGTTTTATACTCTTCTCCAAAGATTTTTGCAATGGTTACAGAAGTAAGAAAACAGTCGCTAAGCGCAACCTATGCTTACAATATTTTCGATGAAAATTATAGTGCAACATTACAAAAGCATGGCATAACTGATATCGAGCTATCTGATTTCTCCACCAAGGCAATTTTAGCAGTGATGCTGTTATTTGTCTTCTTATTTTATATGATGTTTATTTACCCCTTCCTCACAATAAAACAAGTAGCCAAAACAACTTACCTTAAATCATTGCTCTTCTATTTGCTAAGCGGACTCTTAACAGTGCCTGTGCTGCTGGCATTTTTGCTGCATCTCTAGCCCTTTTAACCAATTTTCTGCAATTTCCATCTTGGGCCTTGTGGAGTATCAAAAATAACTATGCCTTTGGCTGCTAATTTATCCCTTATCTCATCTGCCTCTTTAAACCTTTTTTCATTCCTAAGCTTTTCTCTCAGTCGGATCATCTCTAGGTATTCACTTGGTATATCATCCGATTTTTTTTCAGTTTCAAAGACATCAAAAACGGCATTAACATACTTGACAAAGGCAATTACCTCTTCAGCGTTCCTCTTTGAAAAAGTGCCTTTTCCCAGAAGTATGTTGACCTTCTTCTCAAGAGTGAATATTGCCTTCCACGCAATAGGGGTGTTAAAGTCGTCATCCATTGCCTTTTCAAATTCATTCTTTGCAAGTTTAACAGCATCGGATGCTTCCTTGCAATATTTGTCATCATCAACTGTGTATAACCTTTGTATGAAGTCGTTTAAGCGCTGCAAAGCACTTTTTGCTTGCTCAACAGCGTCCTTTGAGTAATCTACCCTGCTTCTGTAATGGCGTGTAGCAATAAAGAACCTAAATATGCTTGGTTCTATTTCCGACAAAAGCTGTGGCACGGTGATGTAATTGCCCAAACTTTTGCTCATTTTTTGAGCGTTTATTGTAAGAAAACCAGTATGCAACCAGTACTTTACGAATGGCTTTATGCCATAAGCAGCTTCACTTTGCGCAATCTCATTTTCATGGTGTGGGAATATAAGGTCAACTGCACCGCAGTGCACATCAACAGGTAAGCCAAGATACTTTGAACTCATTGTGGTGCATTCAATATGCCAGCCGGGCCTGCCTTTGCCCCAAGGGCTCTCCCAACATGGTTCATTTGGCTTTGCTTTCTTCCATAAGGCAAAGTCATGCGCTTGGCGCTTGTCATACTTGTCAGTATCAACCCTTGTGCCTGTTATTGACTGCTTTGGCTTTATGCCTGAAAGCTTGCCATACCCCTTAAACTTGCTTACATCAAAGTAAAGCCCATCTTCGGTCTCATAAGCATAGCCCTTTTTCTCCAAAAGTTTAATTGTTTCAATTATTGAAGGTATTTCTTCGCTGACTTTAGGATAAAAGCTTGCTTCTTTAACTTTCAGCGCTTTCATGTCTTTAAAGAACATTTCAGTATAATGCTCTGAAAGTTCAAATATTGTTTTGTTTTGCTCATTCGCAGCCTTTATCATATCATCATGCACATCAGTAATGTTTACCACAAGCTTGACCTTTAGACCTTTCAACTCCAAGTATCGCCTTATTATGTCAAAAGCAACATATGTCCTTGCATGGCCTATATGCGCAGGCCCATAAACAGTAGGTCCGCAGACATACATCCTGACAAGGCCTTTTTCTTTTGGCCTGAATGGAACCTTTTTTTTGGTGAGAGTATTGTAAACTCGTAGCATTCTAAACCCCTAGCTTTCTTTTCCATTCTTTGCAAATCTTTTCTGTCTTATTTTCGGCAATACCTAAATATTGCTTTGGGTCTTCTACATATTTCAACTTTTCACGCGGAATTTTTTTAATATAAGGCAAAATTTCCTTATCAGTAAGGGCTGCATCAAGCAAGGTTTTGCCATCTGAGGCCTTTGCTGATAAACGTCTGATGTGTTCATGCGCATTTTCAAGGCCTTCTAAGGCCAATAAAACATATAGTGCTTCTGAGACAATTTTATGGCTGCTCTTGTTTAAATTCCTTAACATTGCGTTTTCATCAACGTAAAGATTTTCAAGGGCTTTTCTCATCTGCCTAACGGCGTAAGTGGAAGCAAATAGAATCTCTGGGAGAAAGCGCTCACTTGCTGAGTTTGTAAGGTCTCTTTGGTGCTCACTTATCTGGTCCATATAAACTGTTAGCATTCTTGGCGAAAATGCTTTCCAGATGCTCTTTATGTTTTCAAAAGTTATTGGGTTCCTCTTGTGCGGCATTGCTGAACTCCCTACCTGGTTGTTCTTGAAATGTTCCGCTAACTCCCCTATTTCAGTCCTCTGAAGATGCCTCAAATCATCTGCCAGGTTTGCAACGACACCTAATGTGCTTATTGCAGCATGCATTAGATCAGTAAAGTATTCCCTCGGCAATATTTGGGTAGAGCTTTCTGCTGGTTTAAGCCCCAGATATGCAAGGGTCTTTGCTTCAACCTCCATTGGATCTTCGCAAAATAAGGCAATTGCGTTGTAGGAGCCAACAGCACCAGAGATTTTTCCGCGCAAGTTTGAACAGGCATCTTCAATGGCTAAGATTCTGTGCCCTAATCTTGAAACATATTGTGCCAAAAAGAAGCCAAATGTAATTGGCTCAGCGTGCTGTCCATGAGTTCTTCCAACCTGAATTGTTTTTTTGTGTTTTATTGCAAGCTTTATAAGCAGCTTTTCAAGTGCTTTGGCTTCTGGCAAAAGAACCTTTTCAGTGTAAAGCTTAAAGCGCAAAGCGTTAGCAGTGTCAAGAACATCGCAGCTTGTTAGACCGAGATGAATAAACCTTTTGGCTTCACTGCTGACATTCGCAGAAAGGAGATTAACAAGCGCTTTTGTTTCATGCCCTGTGCTTGCTTCTTCAGCATACACCATTTCAGCATTTATTTTTTTCGCAGCATTACAAACCCCTTTGTATACGCTTTTTTTGCAGATACCCAACGATGAAAGAGCCCTAACGTAAGCAATTTCAACCTCAAGCTCATATTTTATCTTTGCCTCTTCTGAGAGGTAAGCAGTGGCTTTATCTGCTAAATCGCCACGCATGTATCGGAAATCAAGCGGGCTTATAAAAGAAAACTTGTCCATAACCTAAAGAATAAGCCCGCGAACCAATTAAAATTTTATTGGATTTTGTTGTGTTGGCCTTGAATGCTCATAGAACCCTGTTTCTAAGGCCAAGGTCGTCTGCATAATCAAGCACTTCATACAATTCTTTCTCATCTAAATGCCTGTTGATTTCTTTGTATTTATACGCCATATAAGCAGGCCAATATTGGCCCAATATATTTACTCTAACATCTTTACCTAAGCTCTCAGCAAGCCACCTAAGTATCGGTTTTGCACAGCATTCGGTATGCGAAGGGATCACAAGTAGCCTTACTATAAGTTCTGCATCTTCATAAGCTGCTAAAAAATTTCTTTTTGCAGCTTCTACATAATTAGGGGCATCGCTGTACTTGACTGAGCATTTATCATCAAAATACCGAAAGTCAAGAAGATAAACATCAATGATTCCCTTAAGCAAGTTTGCTGTCTTCATGCTGTAGTAAGCATTTGAGTTCCACACTACTGGAATACGTGCGTTACAATAAAAGAGTGCCTTAAGTATGTTATATAAGTAAGGTGTTGGATCCCCACCAACGAAGTTAACATTTCTGCAACCATTTTTGTGCATTGCTTCAACCCAGCTTGCAATTTTCTGTTCATTCCAAACCTCACCCAAAGCAGGCATAATGCTGTCTGGAGCATTCTGACAATAAACGCATCGCATTGTGCAGCCCGCGAAGAAAATTGTCGCTGAAGGCACAAGCTCTGGCTCTTCGCCATGATGAGCAAAGGCACCAAAAACCCTTGCTTTTGGCCCGCAGCCGCAAAAGCCGGTGCTTCCTGATAACCTATCCGCCTTGCATTCTCTCTCGCAAAGCTCACAGCTGTGCAAAACTTGCTCTGCTTCTTCTATTTTCTGCTTTAGCAAACCTGATGATTTTGCAAGCAGATATCGCGGCTTTGCTTTCTTTCTAAGAATGGAATCGTATTTTTCAAGGCCCTTTACCATAAATTACCAACTTAAATAGTTTTAGACACATGAAAAGCCATTAAAACCTTTTTGAGTAAAACATAAAAGGGAAATTACAATGTATGACGTTGCTATTATTGGCTCTGGACCTGCTGGGCTTTTTGCTGCGAAGAGATTGGCTGGAACAAAAAAAGTAGTTGTTTTAGAAATGGGAAAAGCGCCTTTGGATAGAAAGCCAGCAGAAAACCCAAAGGATGCCATATTTGGCATTGGTGGCGCTGGCACTTATTCTGATGGAAAACTTAACCTTACCTATGAAATAGGGGGCAGCCCTGAGGAACTTAAAAGGTCTGCCTCTGAGCTGCAGAAGCTAATTGATGAAGTCGATGCAGCATTTGTAAGCTACGGTGCACCAAAAGAATTTTCAGGCACTAATGGCAAAGAGCTTCAGGAACTTAAGAAAAGAGCTGAAAGTGCAGGCATTGAGTTTGTAGCTGGAAAGCAGAAGCATGTAGGTACTGATAATCTTCCAAAGATTATCGACAAGTTTTATAGAGAACTAAAAAAAGAAGGCATAGAGTTTATTCTAGAATCTGAAGCCAAAAAAATAAAAAAAATTGAAAGTTCTTTTGAGATTGAGACCTCTTCAGAAAAGATTAGATGCAAGAGTTTGGTATGTGCCCCGGGCAGAAGCAAAGCGTACTGGCTAAGGGAAACATTGCATGAGTTGGGAGTCAAAACAAAATATGGCCCAATTGATGTCGGTGTCAGAATTGAGTTTCCTGCTGAAATATATGAAAACATTGAGCGCATAATGTATGATGCAAAATTCCGCCTTTACACTGAAACATATGACGATATGGTGAGGACATTCTGCACAAACCCCAGAGGTTTTGTAACAAAAGAGCAATTTGATGGCTTTGTTCTCGTGAATGGCCATGCTGAAAAAGGCAAAAAATCAAGCAACACAAACATAGCGTTGTTGAATCGGATTAACCTAACAGATCCTGTTGAAGACACAACAGAATATGGACGTAGCATTGCAAGGTTGGCCTCAACAATAGGCGGAAACAAGCCAATAATACAGCGCTACAAAGACCTCAGGAAAGGGCGCAGAAGCACATGGGAACGCATAAGGAAAGCACCAATAGAGCCAACACTTAAAGAAGTTACCCCTGGAGATATAGCAATGGCGCTGCCAAGAAGGGTTGTTCAGAACATCATAGAGGCGATACAAAAGCTCGACTTTGTGATGCCGGGCATTGCATCAGATGCTACTTTAGTTTATGCACCAGAAATAAAATTCTACGACACAAAATATGTCACTAATGAGTTTTTGGAGACAAATGTGCCAAACCTTTATGTTGCCGGTGACGCAAGTGGCTTTTCAAGGGGAATAGTTTACGCTGCTGTTACTGGAATCATTGCAGCAGAAGGAATAAAGAAAAAAACTACTCAAAGAGAAGCCTAATTGAAAGCACGAAAAGAACACCAATTATAAAGATGGCAAAAGAGGCCATGCTTTTTTTCAGGTTGGCTTCTTTGTGTAGTTCTGGAATTAGGTCAGATGCTGAAATGTATATAAAGCCGCCAGCTGCAAATGGCAGAAGAAAGACAGTAGCGTCGCTGCTTATTAGCAAAAAGTAAGACAAAAATGCGCCAACAATACATGCTGTCTGGGAAATAAAATTCATTAGAAGTGCTTTTCCTCTTTTAACCCCACTATGGACAAGTATTGCAAAGTCACCGAGCTCTTGGGGCAGCTCGTGTGCAATTATTAACATAGTGGTTAATACCCCAAATGGTACGCTTACCAAAAAGCTGGCAGTTATAATTGTACCATCCACAAAATTGTGTATTGAATCGCCTATCGTTATAAGCCAGCTCACAGGATGTACTTTGCATTTACCTTCGTGGCAATGGTGCCAGTGCAAAAACCTTTCAATAATGAAAAAACAACAGAAGCCAGCAAAAACAATGAAAAAAAGTGTATCTTTTTCAATTGATTCAAGCGCTTCTGGAATGAGATGAAAGAAAGCACCGCTAAGCAAAGCGCCTGCAGAGAATGATATTAACACAAAAATTAGCTTTTCAAAATAGTCCTTTTTTATTAGAAGGGAAATTCCGCCGACTAAAGCCAAAAAGCTGTTGATTACAGTGGCTGCAATTATCCATGGGAGAACCATAATATAGAATTGATTAAAAAAATTAAATAAAGTGTATGCCAATAGCTTTGCTTAAGTTAAATCCTTTGTATCTTCCTTCGAGGTAGTAGCATCGGAAGCAGCACGATGCCTGCAATGAAGCCACCTATGTGGGCAAAAAATGCGACACTGAGATCCTGATGTAGACTGATTAAACCAAAGTACAATTGTATTCCAAACCAAACAAAAGCATAGAACATTGCTGGCATATCAGCGCTTATAAAAAAGCCGAAGTAAACACGCACCTTCGATGTGGGATAAAGCATAAGATAAGCTCCCAAAATCCCTGAAATGGCACCTGACGCACCAACAACAGGCACATTAGGCGCAGTTGTAAGAAAAGAGTGTGCAAAGATTGCAACAAGCCCTGCTATGAAGTAAATTACCAAAAAATTCTTAGAACCTAAAGCATCTTCCACTGCTTTGCCAAAAATCCAAAGAAAAAGCATGTTTCCTAGAAGGTGAAATAAATCAGCATGAATAAACATGTGGGTAAAAAGATTTAGTATGGCTGGATGGTTTGGTATGAACGCAAGGTTTATGGCAGTGTCTCCAGGCAACAAAAAGAAAACTAAAGCGTTGATTACAACGAGAAGCAGTGTTAATGCTGGAAAACCCCTTGTTTTTGCACTACTGCCAATTGGTACAAAACCGCGTTGGTTCATGCATAGATTATTGTGTATATTCGTTTTAAATATATAAGAAAAACAAGAGCGTCCAAGGGAGGATTCGAACCTCCGACCTACCGGTTAACAGCCGGTTGCTCTACCACTGAGCTACTTGGACATTACAAAGATTAAGAGGTTGTAGTATTAAGCAAATTTATGGGAAAATATTTTATAATGTTTCCTTATTGGCACTTCTTTTGGGAGGTTTAGAAAACATTTTTACACCAAAAGCCCATAAAAAGTATAGTTATACATAACGAGGAAATTATAGCCCTTGATAATATGTTTTGATAGACGAGTTAGCTTGAAGTGATTAAGCCTTTAAAGAGCTTTTTAATTGTTTTTTGTTTCTTAGCAATACTAAAAACGCTTTAAAAAAATTTTAAACGGTCCTTAGCAATTTTTAAGACCTAAAATAACTTTGATTTTAAAGTTTTTTAAAATAGCGAAAGTTAGATAAAAAAAGAGAACCTGAATTGCCAATTCAAGTTAATTTAAATAACTTTTTAGCATTATTTCATTCAACTTTGTCTTAACAGAAATCACATTTAGTAATAAAATGTTAATTATCTTTATTTTTAAAAACAAAAGCTATTTAAAGGAGTTTAGCCAATATATTATACAAATTAAACTTTTTTAAAAAATTGAGGTGAGGTGTATGAAAAGCATCATAGAAAATGCTGTGGATAAAGCAAAAGTTGAAGAAGATACCCTAGAAGAATTTGGCACGCCCAAAATTATGGTTGTGGGTGCTGGTGGTGGCGGCTGTAACACTGTAAACAGGCTTGCCAGCATGGGAATTGTTGGTGCAAAGCTTGTCGCAGTTAATACAGATAAACAGCACCTTTCTTTAATGAATGACGAGCTTACCAAGATCCTGATAGGTAAGAGCGTCACTCGCGGCTTAGGTGCAGGTGGCTACCCAGAGATAGGCGCAAAGGCAGCAGAGGTATCGAGGAGCACATTAGAAGAAGTTCTTAGCGGAGTTGACTTGCTATTTGTAACAGCAGGTATGGGCGGAGGCACAGGCACAGGAAGTGCTCCAATAGTTGCAGAGATAGCGAAAGAACAAGGAGCAATTGTAATTGCCATGGTAACATATCCCTTCGCGCTTGAGAAAGCAAGGTTGGAAAAAGCAGAAGGCGGTATTGCTAGGCTGCAAGAAACAGCAGATACTGTAATTGTGATTGACAACAACCGCCTTGTTGAACTCGTGCCGAACCTGCCAATACAAGATGCCTTTAGGGTTGCTGATGAGGTAATAGCAAGGGCAGTAAGAGGCATAACTGAGACGATAACTCAGCCATCACTCATAAACCTGGACTATGCTGATGTGCGCGCGGTCATGAGCAACAAAGGCCTCAGCATGATAGCTGTTGGTGAGTCCAAGTCAGTGGACAGAGTAAATGAGGTTGTGGAAGACACCCTTAAGAACGCACTACTTGATGTGAACATAGAAGGCGCAACAGGTGCCCTTATACACATCACAGGCGGCCCAGAGCTGACACTTGGTGAAGCAAACGCTGTCGGTGAAATGCTCACTGAACGCATAGATCCGAAAGCGCAAGTCATTTGGGGCGCAAGGGTCGATCCAACCTTCGAGAATAAGCTTGAAGTGATTGGGATCTTCACAGGCGTAACATCACCTTACATAAAGGGCGCAACCAAGTCGATTAAAGCTGCAAGCGCTTACGGCTCAAGCAAAGATTTAGGGCTTGACTTCATACCCTAAATCTATCTTTTCTTTTTTATTTTCTTTTTTTCTTTCTTTTTTATAAGCTTTTTACTCAGTCCAGATTCAGATAAAAAAAGGCAAAATGTTCAAAAGGGCTATTATAAAGAAAAATGCGAGTAGCACATCTGAGACAATTTTTCTGTTTCTTTCGTTTATCTCACCAAAGAAATAGTAAGAATAAAGGTCGCCTGCAATATAGCCACCGTCAAGAGGAACTATTGGCAAAAAGTTAAAAAGCATCACAAGGAAAGAAAGCAGGAAACAAAGCCAGAGGAAGTTCTCTATCAATGACAAATTGATAAGTGCTTCTCTTGCCTCTAAATCTATATTTGCATTTTCCTTTAGTACATCTTTTACTGTGAAGCCAAAGTTTTCAGGTGGGTTGAGAGGTAACTCCTGGTTTGGTAAAAGAGACACAACTAATTCCTTGTTTTCGTCAATTATTGTGAATGTACGTTCCTTAAAACGCTCTGAGCTCAATATGCCATAAAGTTCGAGGCGATTTTTTATTTGGTTTCCGTCAACAGCTACGATTCTCACCCCGGGTTTAAGTATGCCAAAGGCAGGGCTTTTTGGGGAATTGCAGTATGGGATTGTTTCAAGAACATTGCTGACTTCAACGCCTTCAACATTTTCAAGGTATGACTTTTGGTATTTTTCGTATACAGGCATTACAAAATAAGAGTTGAAAAGTAATGCAATTATTAGAAAAATAGGCACTGAAAATAAGTTTGCGGAAGGTCCAGCAGCATATATTGTTATGCGTTTCTTGAAATCTGCTTTTTTTAACTGCTCTTCATCCGGCTCAACAAACGCACCGAAAGGCAAAAGCCCCACCAGCAGAACGCCGGCGCTTTTTAGTTTCAATTTTGATTTAATTGCTTGTATGCCATGCGCGCCCTCGTGCAGCAGCATTGCGATCAGCAAAGCAAGCCAACCATACCAGGGAATAAAAACAGGCACTTTCGGTATTCTTACGCCAGGTATTAGTGGCGCTACTCCAGGACAAACTGTTGACCCTGCAAAGATACCTTGAAGTATATGTATGCCATTTACAAGCATCAGTATAAAACCAAAAAAAGACATTCCGAAAACTGAAAAAAACAACAAGAAAATAGTGTCATAAGGCCTTGTAAAGGTTGTGCCTAAAACTAATGAACGAAAAGTGAAAAAGTAAAATATTGCCATGTTCAAAGAAATGATTGTTGCTAAAGCCAAACGTAACCATAGCTTTTTTTCTTTTGCAAAAATAAAATCTGCTGCCAAAACCCCAAAGCCAAGAATTGCACCAATTATTGCGAAAAAATTCACAACAGGGCCCATAAATGATAGTTGCCTTATTGCGCTAGCAAATTTCTCACTTCGCCATAGCGAGTAAACAACATGTGATTCAACTGATCGGAATCTTTTCAGCAGGTAAGTAGACCCTAAAACAAAGAGAACAATTAAGACAACAATTCCAAACAATGAAGCTGGCTCTGCAAAAAAATCCATAAGACCACTATTCAATAAGCTTTATGCCTAATGCCTTTTCAAGCTTCCTTATTACCTTTTCTTCTGGCTCGAAGTTAGTGTTCTCAATGCGCACCAGGAGGGATTCCTTCTCAAAAATTTTCTTGGCAAGATCTTCTCTTGTAAGGCCGAGTTTCTCTCTTGCCTTTTTAACCTCTGCACCGATGTTCTCAATAACCTGTGGTGGCTCCTGAATTTTTGGTGCTATGCTTATCTTTTGCACTGATGGGCGAGCAACATAATCTTGTGTTTCTCTAAGTACTTTGCCAAGCGCTGAACATTCAGAGCAAACCATAAGTTCTGCGCCCTCAATTTCAGCCCTAACAAGTTTAGGAAAATCTTTGCCGCAAACCTCGCAAAGCATAAATTCATAAAAATAAGTTGTTTTTTTATAGGTTGCGCTTGGTTTATGCAAAAGAAGAATATTGATTTGTTAAGGCGCCCACTGACACCTGCCAGAAACACATTTGCAGCTTAGCCCATACTTAGTTTCATCATAACAATCACGCCATTCGCAAGTGGTTATTCCGCCTGGCTCGCGCTTGCCCATGCAAATTTGTCCTGAGCAGCCACCTGTCACACAATCTGAATCCGCAGAGCAAGAAGCATACGTAGAGTAACCACAAAAACCACTTTGGGTTGGACTTGCTTTAGTGCTTGGGCAAGAATAACAAAACTCTTCTATTATGCTACGGGCTTCGTAGCCGCCCTTTATACCACACAACTTTTCGCTTACTTTTGTGCAATCTCTTTCCTCAGCTGAGGCTTCTGAAATACATACGTAAGGTGTTTTGCATTGGACAAAATCAACATCTGGCGTATATGGTGTTGGAGATGGTGATGGGCTTGGTTTAGTGTTTGTATTGTACAAAATTGAAACATAATAGCCGGCAGCAAACGAAACCACAATTGCCGCTATGAGAGAAAAGATGATCAAAGCTTTTGAAGAAAGTTTTGAAGCGCACATTTAACCAAAAAATATTATTATTAAAAAAATTTAAAAAGACGCTGAAACAGTTAGGTGGGAAACTTACCCCGTCACCATGGTTCGCTCTTGTAAATAGCACACACGAGTGCGCAAACTGGTTTTGATGTGCATTTTGCACTTGAGATTTTCATGTTGAACTGCACTCCCTTTATGCCTCTTTGGTCTGCAAGGTCCTGGAGTGATTTTTTAATCTCACTTTCTACTTTCTTAACAGAAGTTCCGTGGTGTTCAACAAAAACACCGCGACCATCTTCAAGTATATACCAACCAACACCTGCGCACGCAACCTGCCCTTTTTTGCTAGCTCTTTGCTCACTCATCACAACATACAATCTGCGCCCATATTCCTCTGGATTTTGCTCCGGCTTTTTTAGAATTATTCTAGAAGCTGGTGGGATTATTGAGCTAAGCTTAATTAAGTTATAATTAGCTACACCAGCATTCCAAAGAGCATTATCAAAGGCACTAAGTTCAGTATTGCCAGTGCCTGTCGCAGCTGTGATAATTATGTCCATTCTAAAGTTTATATATGCATGCTATATGCTTAAAAATATTTGTTTTGGAAAAAAAATTGCTTGCAGAAGAAAATTGAGTAAACAATTTTATTCTACAAAGAAGAAAATATTTTCATGAGAAAGCCGTTCCGTAGATTAAACATTAGCGCAATTAAAAGAAATAAGGCAAAGGCGCCAAGCGCAATCGCAGAGAATGCCAGAAGAAAAATTAAGGGTGAGCTTAAACGGGACATATTCTCATTACCAAATGTTGGGCTTTCCGAAAAAATTTACCTGTATAGAAAAATCAGCAGCTTGCTTAGAAATGCTGCTGAGTTCCCTGAAGCAGACAGAAAACACATTGTGGCACACATCCATGATAGCTTGCCTGATTTTGCTGCATATAGGAGAGTTAAGCCCAGGGTGCTTGTTGCTACTGTCGAAACAATATTTAATGTACTTAAACCTGGAAAAAAATTTGAAGTGCACCATAAAGCTAAGCATGTCATGCCTGATGGGCATGTCGTAAATGGGGTTTATGTTGTAAGCGTAAAAGGCGTTGGGGAATTCGGCCTGTTTAGGTTTAGGTTTGACTCAATCTTAAACAGGCACTATATTGATTTTGTCCAAGGAATAAAGGGCGTTGACATGAGAAAAGTAAACCAAGTTCTTGGAAAGCCTTGGTTTGAGGCAGTTGTTGATGAGATACTTAAAAGTGCTAGGCCTATTTTTGAATCTGGAAGCGAACTTTACTTTTTTGAAACGCCACATGCAGAGCTTTTTAGCAAGATAAGAGACCGCTACTTAGAATCAAAACCTTTTGCTGCACATGGCTTGTACAGATTTTCAAGGAAAAAGCGAAGGGTAATTGAAATACTGGGGGAACAAACAGCAAGCAGATAGTAAAAATTGGAGGCAAGGCGCTTTGCTTAACCAGAAAAGCAAAAACTTTTTTAACAACATAACCGCTTAATTTTATTGTTTGGCATGGGCGTTGACTTAGGGGCAATTGTAGTAAAAAAAGAAGTAAGTTTTGGTTTCTTGCGAGGTAGAACTATAGGCATAGATGCATTTAACACACTGTATCAGTTTTTATCGAATGTTCGCAGCGCCGATGGCTCACTACTTACAGATTCTACTGGCAGAGTTACAAGCCATCTCAGCGGCCTTTTATACAGAACTGCAAACCTTATAGAAAATGAGATAAGGCCTGTATTCATATTTGACGGCGAACCGAGCAAGCTTAAGGAAAAGACGCGCGAAGAAAGAAATCGCATAAGGGCTGAAGCAGAGGAAAAATACACGGATGCTATAAAAGAAGGTCGCCTTGATGATGCAAAAAAGTACGCCAAGCAGGCAGTACGGCTTAGCAAAGAAATGGTTGATGAATCCAAGGAACTTCTGAATTTAATGGGCTTGCCTATTGTGCAAGCACCAGGCGAAGGCGAAGCACAAGCGGCAGTCATGGCTGCAAATAAAAAAATTTATGCCTGCGCAAGCCAGGACTATGATGCGCTCCTTTTTGGAGCGCCGCTTCTTTTGCGCAATCTAACTGTAAGCGGCAAGAGGAAGCTACCTGGAAGGGATATTTATGTTGATGTTGTGCCTGAGATGATATCACTTGAAGAGACACTAAACTGCCTTTCAATTGACAGAAGAAAGCTGGTCTGGATTGGAATCATGATAGGCACTGATTTCAATGAGAAGCTTGAAGGCATAGGCCCAAAAAAAGCCCTTGAACTTGTAAAAAAACATTCTTCATTTGAAGATATTATAAAGAATTTGGATAAAGAGGTTAACTTTGACTATAAAGAAGTTGAAAGCATATTCCTCGAGCCAAAGTATAGCAATTCCTTCAAGATAGAATTCAAAGAACCGAATGTTGAGGGCATAAAAAAATTCCTATGTGATGAAAGAAATTTCTCAGAAGAGCGAGTGCTGAAGGCAATAGAAAAAATAAGAAAGTTGCCATGCAGCAGTGGCTCACAAGCACGGCTGGATTCTTGGTTTGGGTAAATATGCGCGCTGGCGTCCTTTTCTCTGGGGGCAAGGATTCTTGCCTTGCGCTTCATATTGCAAAGGAATCTTATGATGAGATTTGCCTTCTCACTGCAATACCGAAAAATCCACACAGCTATATGTTCCATACGCCAAACATAGAGCTTACAAAGATACAAGCACAAGCACTGGAGATGCCGCAGATTGTGAAAGAAACATGCGGTGAAAAAGAAGTTGAACTCAAGGACTTGAAAGAACTTATTTTAGATGCTAAAAAGAGATTTAAAATTCGTGTTGTTGTTAGCGGAGCAATTGCCTCGAACTATCAAGCCAAAAGGATAGAAAGAATTTGTGAAGAACTAAAACTGAAAACATTTAACCCATTATGGGGCATGCCACAGCAAAAGGTTTTGGAAGAAGTGATTAAAAGAAAATTCGAAGTTGTAATAATTGGAGTAAGTGCATATCCTTTAGACGCATCATGGTTGGGCAGAAAGATTGACATTAAACTTGTTGAAGAACTTAAAAAATTAGAGGAAAGCCATGGCATTAATGCTTGTGGCGAAGGTGGGGAATTTGAGACACTTGTTCTTGACGCGCCACTTTTCAAAAAGAGAGTTGAAATAACAGAATTTGAAAAGTATTTTGATAAAGACCATGGTGTGCTAAAGGTAAAGAGTGCCAAACTTGTTGAAAAATAGGGCTTAATCAGAGATAAGGGGCACGAAGACAAAATAGCCCTCTGCAAAATATCTTTTGAGCACCCCATTTTGTGTTTTTTCTATAACCTGAAGCTGTTGCGAGAATCTTGAGCCAACTGGCGCAACCAAGCGACCAAGCAAAGCAAGCTGCTCTTCCAAAGGTTTCGGAACAGCGCTGCAAGCAGCAGAAACCAGGATGCGATCAAAAGGAGATTCTTCTGGAAGGCCTTTTGAGCCATCAGCATTTATCACCTTCACTTTTTTGTATCCTAATTTCTCCAGAGTGTACCTTGAACGCTGAGCAAGCTCAGTGTTGCGTTCTATTCCTATTACTGTGCCTTCGGGACCAACTAGCTCGGAAAGCAAGGCAAGCACATATCCTGAGCCAGAACCAACCTCTAGCACTTTGTGCCCTTCTTTAGGCCTTAGGTGCTCAAGCATTATCGCAATGGTGCTCGGTTGAGATATTGTTTGGCCATAGCCAATTGGAAAAGCTGAATCCTCATAAGAAAACCTTTTCATGTCTGCTAAGAAGAATTCCTCGCGCTTGACATTCAAAAAAGCCCTCTTAAGCTCTGGGCTCTTAAGTGAGCCGTTTGCAACCATTGAATTGACTAGCTTCTCGCGTTGTGCACTAAAATCCAACTATATCACTCCAGCCACGAAGGCAACAAGAGCAATTAACATTGCCACTTTTGTAAGTAGTTGGTTTATCTTTGGATCAACCATCAGCGAAGCTATAAAAAACAGGTCTGCAATGATTACCAGAAAGATGTAAGGTGTCTTCAAAAGGCCTAAAAGCCAAGGCACGGGACTCATCAACACTGCAAGCAGTATGAAAGCGGATCCTATCTGCTTTGCGACTTTTTCACCCCAAACAATTGGCATTGTTTTGAGACCGAGTTTTTTATCACCAACAATGTCTTCAAGGTCTCCAAAGATTTCTCTGCCAGTATTTGCAAAAAAAGAAATAAGCGCAAGTATAGATACTGCTTGCAAGTTTTCAAAGCCATAGATCAGCGCCCCGAAGAGAAAGCTTGAAGCTACAAACCAGGAATCAACGAAATTGCCTATCAGGAGCATCCTCTTGAAGTTCCTTGCATAGTAGATTTCCAGTGCAGTATTAACGAGTGCTAAAAAGAGGCACCACGGGTTCCCTGGTGAAAGGTATGATACCAGAAATGCGAAGAATATGCCTAAAGAAAATAGAAAGTAAGAATAGTTTAGAGAATGCCCTCGCTTTATCTTGCCAGAAGGCAAAGGCCTGTGCGGGGCATTTATCTTGTCAATATGGTAGTCAAAATAGTCGTTTATAACTATTCCTGCTGCTGCAAATAGAAAAACAGCGAGCATGCCAAAAAATAGCTTTAAAAAAATTAGAAAATCATGGACAACAAAGCCGCCTGAAGCCACAAGAAAGCCGATTAGTACAGCAAAAGAAGCCATCAAGCAGTCAGATGGCCTTATTATTTCAATATAATGCTTTACCATATAAGTATAGCGCTTAGAAGTTATTTAAAAGGTTTTTTGGTGCAAAATAAGCTTTTTTACTTCGCTATTTTCTTAAGTTTTTTCTTTGGCCTTAAGCGCTTGCTTCCGCACTTCCTGCATTTTTGTGGCTTCTTTCCCGGGGATGCACGATTCTTTGCATTGCAGCTCATGCAGACCCATACATTTTCAAAGCGCCTTTTGAGTGCTTCGTGAGTTAGCGGCATAAGAACACCTAAAAGCAATACAAGTCAGATTATATGCTTATTGTAGGTTACATTTAAAAAACATTTTATCGGCATAAATTCTAATGAAGGTATGCCCCGGTGGTGTAGCGGTCAAGCACCCTGGCCTTTCAAGCCAGTAGCCCGGGTTCGAATCCCGGCTGGGGCAATTTTCACTATTTCTGGTTATATCCGCAGCAGCGCCAGAAACATTTTTATTTGGGTAAAGAATATTATTAAATCATGAAAAGTCCCCTGGCTTATGCTTTGTTATTTTTGCTTATCTTAAGTTTTTGCAATGCACATGAACAAACAACTGCTGATTTGAAAATAACTGATGCAAATACTACTTGCAACGATAGCGGTTATGGAAAAATAGACATGAGCATCAACGCATATGTCAAGGTTTCTCTTAATAATGTTGAATTTGTTAAAATAGCTGATTACTATCCAAAATGCCTGGTCTATATAAACCAGGGTCCCGCAAACCCCATGCAAAAAGTAGAAAGTACAGATGACATTAATTGCGATGATGGTAGGTGCAATGGAACAATAGGGGCAAAATTTACTTTCAAACATGCTTTTGACTCTGAGAATCCTATAGTAACAGCAAGGATTCTATGCTATAGAAGTGGCTGCAGTAGTACAAACACTTGTGACTTGAAAGATGAAAATATTTATAAGTTTGATATGAGATATTGTTTTGAAAAGGACACAACGGCACCTAAAACAAACATTTCACCTGATATAAATGCTTGGTACAAAAGCCCTCGGGACTTTACTTTGCAGTGCTCAGACGTTGGGGTTGGATGCAGCTCTATATACTACAAAAAAGTACCGGTCAGCGAAGCAGCTCTTTTTAACGATATATGGAATAACCGAACCAACACTCAAAAGCTTATGGAAACAATAAAAGACTCACGCTCGGGCAAAACAACGGTCACTGAAAGTTTAACCATGCCCACACTAATGGTATATGCTTCTAAGGATTATGCAGGCAACTTTGAAAGCCCGATTGTGGCCTATGTAAAAGTTGATAACGTGGCGCCTTCAACAGAAGCAGTAATGTCAAAAGCAGCAGTTGTTTTTAAGGACACTTTCGACAAAAACAATTTTGATGAGTCCAAATGGGAAAAAACAGATTGGACTATAATACAGACAAACTACCGAACTGGCTTGGCGACTGCAAATTATCAAAGGCAAGGAAAACTTATATCGAAAGGCATAAATTTATCTGGCGCCGAGAGCGCCATACTCGAGTTTTATGCAGTTAAGAGTACAAGGGTTGAGAGTGATTTGTATCTTTATTTCTGTAACTTGTCTGAAAGTAACTGTGAAAATATCAGAAATTTAGGTCCCGAAATCGGTTTTATGCAAGGCGGAATATTAAAATTTCAAGTTCCCAAACAATACCTTACCAACGATTTTAGGGTAAAGTTTCATGCGAATATCACGGCAACTGGTGTTGAATTTCAAATCGATGATTTGCGTGTAATAAAGAATCCCAATATTTCACTTAAATGCACAGACGGCGTACCATACAGTATAACTAACTCGCAAATTCAGCTTGCTTCAGGGTGCGCAAAAACAGAATATCGCATCGGCAACAGCACTTATTGGACTGCTGGCACTGACTTTAATATAACTGATGTTGGCTGCACTAAAATATTTTACAGGTCAACTGATGTTGTCGGAAATACTGAAAGTGAAAAGAGCACTGAATTCTGTGTGGAAGATCTTTCGACTTTACCTGCGCCAGTACCAACTCCAAGCCCAAGCCCTTCACCAACACCAACAGTTATTCCCTCGCCTTCACCAACTGTTGGAACACTTTCAATAAGGGATGTTTCAGTGCAGACATCGGTGAGTGAGGCAACAATAACATGGAAAACCAGCATTGAGTCAAAATGCGAAATAGGTGTAGCAAAGACCGGAGGTGTATTTTCGTGGTATGAAAGTATTACTCTTAATCAAACAGAGCATAAGCAAAGTTTTTCAGAGCTTTTTAGCAACACATTTTATGTCTATGAGATAAAGTGCTACGCTGCTGAGCAGTCAAAAAATCACAAAGGCACTTTTACTACGCTGCCTTCGGATGAAAACAAGAGGAAAATAAATGTGATTGGTCTAAAAGTAGAACCCGAAATTGCGTATG
The DNA here is from genome assembly GCA_038886995.1 of Candidatus Iainarchaeum sp. Taxonomy (GTDB): domain Archaea; phylum Iainarchaeota; class Iainarchaeia; order Iainarchaeales; family DTGL01; genus DTGL01. Next base: position 4,259 of record JAWALG010000004.1, on the reverse strand, counting down.
AGGGCGAAATAATTTCATTCAAGTTATCAGTAAGCCCAACTTACCCTGAATTAAGGTACGAGTGGGACTTTGGTGACGGAAAGAAAATAACAGATAACAAAAATGAGAGGCAGTACTCATATTACCTTCCAACGGACTTCAAAGATTATGAAAAGGATTATAATGTAAAAGTTTCTGTTATTGGAAGCCAAGGCGAAAAATTAGGGTATGCTGAAAAAAAAGTGGTGATAAGGAGAGCACAGATAAAGGTTAAAATGATAAAGCCCACTTTGGGTGAAACCTTAAAAAAGACAGAACCGGCTGAGGTAAGAATTGTCTTCGTTGATGAGAACAACAAAATAATAGAGCCCTCTAAGATAACAAATCTTTATGCAAGTGTTGATGGCTTGAGTGCAAAAAGCAATTTTGATGGCAATGAGCTTGTTGTGCAGTACATGCCAACGTACAAAACAAAAAACAGCACTATTCTTAAGTTATCTGCAAAAATAAGCTCAAATTCAGGGAAAATTGAATTGAACAGTGGTTTGCATTTAAGCTTTGAGCCGATAAAGCTTGGACTTTACCACAACCCGTTTGAAGAGAAAAAATATCCTATAAACTCAGAAATTAAAGAAGTAGTGGTAAGGGTAATTGTGCCGCAAATAAACCAACCAGTGCAAATGCAGTATATTGACGCTTATCTTGTACACAGCAATCTAAAAACAAAGTTAGCATCGGTAAGTAGCCAAAGCGATCCATATAATTATAGAATAATGCTGGGCTGCAGATTATCTGAAGAACACCTAAAGCAAGGTCTTGCGCTTTATCTTCAGGGTGAAGACATATATGGAAACTTATTTTCGGAAAAGCTCGACATACCTGTTTTAAAGGATAACCCTGATTTTGACCTTGAGCTATCTGACTACAACATAGGTGCTGTAAAAGGGCAAATTGTGAGCGTTGAAGCAAGAATATTTTCAAAAGTTGGGTTAAGAGGCAATGTTGAGTTTTCATGTGAAAATGGATATAGTGGAAAAGCGGCCTATCACCCTGATGAAGAAACCCATGTGATAAAATTACAAGTTCCGAATGATTTGGTAGGCAATACTCTTGAATGCGAAGCTAAAGCCACAACAGTGGACAAAAATAAAAGTTGGGTCGCATTGGAAAACTTTTCAATATACTTGGTGGATTTTACTGTGAACATAATTGAACCAAAGCAAGGGATTAACAGTTCTTTAAGCCCTGTAAAGAGCATTAAGATCAGAATATTAAAGGGTGATGGTAGCACTCCGGCAGAAGAAGAAATCTATGGAAAACTAAGTATTGACGGCAATGACTCAAATCTTGTCTTTAAAAAATCGGGTGGTTTTTACGTAGCAAACCTAGAAGAACCAATAGGTTTTGGAGAGCATTATTTGAAGCTATCTTTAGCAGAGCCATACGCCTACAAGCAAGAAATCGTTGCAATAATAAAGCGAGACAAGAACACCACATGGTTATTAGCTCTAATCGTGTCTTTTTCAGTTTTTACATACATGGGGTTAAGGATAGCTTCTAAGAGGTTAGAGAAGAGAGACCTTATAAAAAACCTCCAAACAGAGGAAGAAAACATTCGCTCACTTATAAAAAGGCTTAAGATAGCTTATATGAAAAAGCAGATAAGCAAGGCAGAATTTGAAGAAAAATACAGTGAAGCAATATTGCGACTTACAAAAGTTAGATCAATGATTAAAGACAATGGAAACTTGAAAACCAATAAGCGTTAATTTAATAAATAAAAATGCTTTCTTTATTAAGGTGACATTAATGCGCAACATTGTTTGGTTTCATGAAGTAAGTGCTAAAGACATCCCTCTTGTGGGCGGTAAAGGAGCTAATCTTGGCGAGCTTGCAAACGCAAATTTTCCAGTCCCAAGTGGCTTCATAATAACTTCGAAAGCATACTTTAACTTTATAGAAGCGACTGGAATTAAAAAAACCATTATTGAAAAGATTGACAGTTTAAATGTGGACGATACGGAAGCACTGAAAAAGACATCTGCAGAGATTCGTTCGCTTATAAAAAAGACGCCGATGAGTGAAGAACTAAAAAGAGAAATTCTTTGCGAATACAATAAGCTTGGGAAGCATAGAATTGCATGGCTTACTTCAAGTGAGCAAGCTTTTGTTGCTGTGAGGAGCTCTGCTACTGCTGAAGATTTGCCAGAAGCTAGCTTTGCTGGGCAACAGGAAACTTACCTTAATGTTCACGGTTGTCAGGAATTACTCACTGCGGTAAAGAACTGCTGGGCATCGTTATTTACTGCAAGGGCCGTCTTTTATAGGAAAAAGAAGAACTTTGCAACAGATAAAGTGGGTATTGCTGTCGTGGTTCAGAGCATGGTTGACTCTGAAAAAAGCGGTGTGATGTTTACAGCAGATCCGACTGGTGATACAAGCAAAATAATAATAGAGGCCTGTTTTGGTCTCGGTGAAGCCATAGTTTCTGGAAGCATAACGCCGGACACTTACATTGTGGATAAGAAAACCTTAAAGATAATTGACAAGAAAATAAGCTATCAAAAATGGATGCTCAAAAAAGAAGGTGAAAAGACAAGAAAGGTTAAGCTACTGCAGAACAAAGGCGCTAAGCAGAAGATAAGCGATGACAAAATAATTGAGATCGCCAAAATTGGAAGGCAGATTGAGGCACATTACAAAGCGCCACAGGATATTGAATGGGCAATTGAGGGCAATGAAATAAAAATATTGCAAAGTAGGGCAATAACAACTCTATCACTCAAAGATAAAATTCAAAGTGAGTTTCAGAGAAGAGCCGAAGTTGAAAAAGTTGAGAACAAAATACTGCTTGATGGCCTTGCTGCAAGCCCGGGGATAGTAACTGGCAAGGTTGCGGTGGTGCCTAACATATCAGCCATAACCAAAGTAAAAGAAGGGCAAATATTGGTAACAAAGATGACTAATCCCGACTGGGTTCCAATAATGAAAAAATCGGCAGCAATAGTAACTGATGAAGGTGGCACGACATGCCATGCTGCAATTGTGAGTAGAGAGCTCGGAATTCCTTGTGTTGTTGGCACAGAAAATGCAACAAAGGTTTTGAAGGATGAGATGACAGTCACGGTTGATGGCTACAAAGGGTATGTTTATGAAGGGGAAGTGCACCTAGCAATACCAGAAAAAACAACTGACAAAATAATATGCCTCCAGGAAATAGACGAGATTGAAGAAGCTATAAAGCTTGAGCTTAAGAGTGAAGAAGATGAAAGGTTTAAGGTTCTGCAGAAAGAAGATGTTTACTCTAAGCCAAAAGCAGGTATCAAGGGAATCGCTCAGGAAGTAAGAGAAAAGCAGGAGATCCTAAAGGAGGTAAAAGAAGAGAGAGAGAACCTAATTGCGTTACAGATGAAGATAGGTAAGATAAAGGAAGCCATACAGAGAAGCATAGGTGAGAGAAACAAGATAAAAGAGCACAGAGAATATGCCGAGGCAATTATTGAAAGATTTGGAGAAGTAAAGGCTGAAGAAATGGCAGAAGCAGATATTGAAGAAGAGGAACGCATGATATTAAAGCTACTTGCAGAGATTGCGCCACAAGTGAAAGTCAATGTTGCCCTTCCTGAAGCCGCAGAGAGAGCTGCAAAAACAGGCGCTGATGGGGTTGGTCTGCTAAGAGCAGAGCATATGATAACTGCCCAAGGCATTCACCCGGCAGAGTATTTACGTAGGAATGAATTTGACAAGCTTGTCAAAGCAGTTCATGATGGCATTAAAGAGGTAGTATCAAAGTTTAAAGGCAAGCCGGTTTGGTATAGAACTTTTGATGCTAGGACTGATGAATTCAGAAACCTCGAAGGAGGTAAGTATGAGCCGCATGAAGAAAATCCAATGCTTGGGTGGCACGGCATCAGAAGAGACCTCGACCAAAAAGATTTGCTCAAGGCGCAGTTCATTGCAATAAAGCAACTTATTGATGAAGGTTATTCAAACATAGGAGTTATGCTTCCATTTGTGCACACCGCAGAACAGGTAAGAGAAGCAAAAAAGTTTGCTGAAGAAGTTGGCCTTAAAAGAGAGAAAGGCATACTAGAGTTTGGGGTTATGATTGAAGTGCCTTCAGCAGCTCTTACCATAGATGACATACTTGCGGAGGGCATTGATTTTATATCATTTGGGACTAATGACTTAACGCAGCTAACCTTGGGCCTTGACAGGAACAACGAGCGCATACAGAAATATTTCAATGAAATGCACCCCAGCGTACTTAAGCTGATTAA
>JAWALG010000003.1:0-46342 GCA_038886995.1 Candidatus Iainarchaeum sp. | reverse complement strand
TGCGCATATTGCTTGGCTCAGAACTATAAAGGAGAAGATTGAGTATAAAGGCATGAAGAATGTTGAGGTTAAGTTTCCAGTGATTGAAGACATAAAGATGGAGGTTGCAAAGAAGTATGGCATGATTCAGCCAAATGCTTCAAGCACGCAAGCAGTAAGAGCAGTGTTCATAATTGATGATAATGCAAAGGTTAGGGCAATACTTTATTATCCATTGTCTGCAGGCAGGAATATGCAAGAGATAAAGCGCCTGCTGATTGCTTTGCAGAAAGCAGATAAAGAAGGCATTGCAACGCCAGCAAACTGGCAGCCAGGCGAAGATGTAATAATTCCTGCGCCTGGGTCGTGTGGAGCAGCAAAGGAGCGCACAGAGAAAAAGCAATCAGACATTTACTGCCTTGACTGGTTCCTTTGCTTCAAAAAGGAGAAGAAATCGGAGAATTAACAAAAGAATGCCTTTAGATTAGAAATATTAACCTAGTCATAGGTTAAGATTAAATTGGTTTTTAGGCCAATTTAATTGATAGAAATATAATGTAATATGCATAAATTATGTATAAATAAAGGAGGTAATAGAAGATGAAGACGAAAATTTTGGGAGTTCTAGTGATAGGCCTTTTACTGAGCACAGTGGCTTTTTCAGCAATACCAGCAGAGCTTGTTGCTTGGTGGCAGTTCGAAGACAACGCGAATGATGCAACAGGAAATAACCATGGAAATGAGGTAGGAACTATAAACTATGTTAGTGGCAAATATGGAAAAGCAGTTGATTTTGATGGAACAGCAGGTAATTACATAGAAGTTCTAGATAGTCCAACACTTGACATTGCTGAGGATATAACAATTGAAGCTTGGGTTAAAATAAGTGATATTGGTAGCGGACAAAGAAACATTTTAAGAAAAGGACACTTTGGTGACAGAACGTATGGTCTGGATACTGTTGTTACTAGTGACGGAAGGGTTTTGAGGGGCTGGGTAAATGTCGGCACAACTGGTGGAGCAGCAGCAAAAGTGGTTACGGGTACAACAAACCTTGCAACAAATGATTGGATTCACGTTGCAATGACATACGACAAAGAATATGTCAGAATCTTTGTAAATGGGGTTGAAGAAGGAACACCTGCTTCTTCTACTGCTGACATATACCAGAACAATTTATCAGTAAGGATAGGCGGACAGCCAACAACTGATAATGGCGGACCATTGGCTTTCAAAGGCCTCATCGACGAAGTCAGAATTTGGAACAAAGCACTTTCTGAGGAAGAACTTGCTGATAATGACCTTGATGGCTATGGCTACTTTGCAGACTGCAACGATGAAAACCCCGATGTGAACCCAGGCGCAGAAGAAGCTTGCAACGGAATAGATGATAACTGCGATGACGCAGTTGATAATCAAGTGTGCGAATGGTCATGTGAAACAGAAGCAGACCCATGGAAGATATACGGCAAGTACATAGGAACTGCTGGATACCTCGGAGTTAACAGGTTCATGTGGACTGACGCTTACAGCTGGGGTGGCTACTTCACTACACTATCTTCAAAGACAGTGAAAGGCAAGACAAACTTCTTTGCAGCACAGTCAGAGTTTACACTAGCTATGACAAACGGATGCAGCTGTACACAGATACTTGACATATTGCAGGAGTACAACCCATTGCTTTACGGAAACATGGAAGGCCACAGGAAGTTTGGCTGCAGCAAGGGCATAATAGAAGAGTTCCTATACTATCTAAAGCCATTGCCTTGGTAACAAACAAAAAGTTTGCTAAAAATGCGGGCCTTGCCCGCAACTTTTTTTATTTTTATACTTGCTTTTTTATTTTAGTTTAATTTCGGTTTGGTGTTTTTGTGGTTTCAGGCAAGATAAAAAAGAAAAGCAAAAGGCCTAATCCCGAAATAACTATTACAGAAAATGGGCCTTATCTTGTTTCAGGCAAGGTTCCTTTGCGTAAAGAAATTATTGCAATAGGCCCTGACAATGAACCAGAGCGTTGGGAAAAAGCAGAGGCCTTTAAGGTTGAAAAGTCATATGCTCTATGCAGATGTGGCTCCTCAAAAAACAAGCCATTCTGCGATGGCACCCACATGCTAATAAATTTCAATGGAACTGAAACCGCTGAAAATTCACCTTACTTAAAAAAAGCAAAGAAGTATACAGGCCAAGACCTGGATTTGCTTGATTGGCCTGATATTTGCGCTTCTGCAAGGTTTTGCCATCGTGCAGGTAGCGTTTGGAACTTAATAAAAAAATCCTCAGACAAAAAGCTCAAGAAGATAGCAATAGAGTCAGCATGCAACTGCCCTTCAGGGCGCCTTGTTGCTCTTGAAAAAAGCGGCAAGCACATTGAACCAAAGCTTAAGCAGGAAATTGCACTTGTTGAGGACCCTCAGGCAAAATGCTCAGGCCCTCTATGGGTGAAAGGAAACATTCCAATAAAATCATCAAAAGGTTTCTACTACGAGAAAAGAAATAGGGTTACACTTTGCAGGTGCGGCGCATCAAATAATAAGCCATTCTGCGATGGCACCCACATTTCAATCGGCTTTAAGGCAGAATACAAGCCAAAAAAATAGCACCACGGCATAATTTTAAATTGCACCCATAATATTTTTCTAAGGGCCTGTGGTCTAGTGGTTATGACGCCACCCTTACAAGGTGGAGGTCGGCAGTTCAATTCTGCCCAGGCCCAAACTTATAAAAACAATTGTGAGAAAATTTATTACTGTGCGGCTGTTGTCTAGTGGTTAGGATACCAGCTTGCCAAGCTGGTGGCCCGGGTTCAAATCCCGGCAGCCGCACTGTTTATTGGTGAGTTTTTTGGAGAAAGAAGAGAAGAAAACAGTCAGAACCTTTGCTTTGGCTTCTTTTCTGAATGACCTTGGCTCTGACATAATTTATCCGATATGGCCTCTTTTCGTTACCTCTGTGCTCGGAGCAAACATGGCTGTTTTGGGATTCATAGATGGCTTAGGTGAAGCCCTAGTTTCAATCTCCCAAGCAGTATCTGGCTATGCTTCGGACAAGTTAAGGCGCAGAAAGGTTTTCATATGGACTGGCTATGTTTTTGGTGCAGTTTCAAGGGTTGGCTATGCGTTTTCAACAGCTTGGCCTCACTTAATACCATTTAGGGTTTTAGACAGGGCTGGCAAGATAAGGGCTGCTCCAAGAGATGCTATGATTGCAGATGTTTCAAGCAACGAAAATCGCGGTAGAAATTTTGGGTTGCTTAGAACAATGGATAACCTTGGCGCAGTGCTCGGCATTTTAGTTTGCTTGGCCCTTTTCCCAATTCTTGGCTATAAGAACCTTTTCATATTGGCTTCAGTACCTTCATTCATTGCTGCACTGCTTGTGTTTTTATTCATAAAGGAAACAAAATCAGAAACAAGGATCTATAAGGGCTTCAGATTAAAGGACCTCACCAAAAACTTTAAGCTTTTCCTTTTCCTTAGCGCAATTTTTGCGCTTGGCTCATTCAGCTATTCCTTCCTGCTAGTTTTCTCCAAGGTTGCTGGCTTTAAAGTTGTTTTTGTGCCTGTGCTTTATCTGCTCTTCACCTTTGTTGCCTCATTGTTTTCATTACCTGCCGGCAAGCTCTCAGACAGGATAGGCCGAAAGCCGCTGATAATGGTTTCATATGTTTTTTGGGCATCAGTATGCTTCATTTTCATCTATTTTAGGAGCATCGAAGCAATTGTGCTTGCGTTTATTTTTTACGGCCTTCATAAAGGCGCCCTTGACCCAGTCCAAAAAACATTTGTTTCTGAGCTTGCTCCAGAGCGGTACAGGGCAAGCGCCTTAGGCGCATTCCAAATGGTTATTGGCTTGTGCGCATTGCCAGCTTCTGCCTTTGCTGGCTTTCTTTGGGATTATCTTGGGATTGAAGCACCATTCTATGTTTCTTTGGCTTTGACAGCAATTTCCTTTGCAATGCTAATTTTTGTAAAGCAGGAACGAAAATAAAGCATTAAAAACATTTGCATGCAATTTACTTTAAAAGAGGCCTATTTTTGCTCCGCTTTAAGCGTAGAGCAATGGCTTCGAAAGAAGCGTGATCTTATGAATCCTTTTGAAGTACCTGCAAGTGAACTTATAAATGCAGTAGCAGATGATTTGAAGAATAACCTGAAAGTTGAGCAGCCAAAGTTTGCACTATTTGTAAAAACAGCATGCTCAAAAGATAGGGTGCCAATGCAGAGCGACTGGTATTACAAGAGGCTAGCTTCAATGCTTTATCGATTGCTCAAAGAAGGCACCTTGGGCGTGGGCGCTTTGCGCACATACTACGGTGATAAAAAGAACAGGGGCAGAAGAAAGCACAAGTTTAGGCGCGCAGGTGGCAAAATAATACGCTACGGCCTGCAGCAGCTCGAGGCCTTGGGCTTTGTTAAAAAGGTGCAAAAAGGCCGTGCCTTAACACCAAAAGGCCAACAGTATCTTTCAAAGATTGCCAATAAGGCAAAAAAGGATTGGGAAGAAAAATTAAAGGACGCTACGCATAAAAAGGAGCTTAGCTTAAAAAGCATGGCTGAAGAAAAAACAGCCCAGAAAAAGGAATCTCAAAAGCAGGAAAAAGGCAAGGAACAAAAGCAACCCATGTCAGAAAAGAAGCAAAAAAGCGCAGAGGTTGTTTCTGAGCTAAAAGAAAAGCTTGCCAAGGTTCCTGCTGAAAGCAAGCCTTCTGGAAATAAGGTATCGCAATGAATGGCATAGATAACAACCAAAACGAAGAACTGAAAAAATATTATAAGGCGCAAAAGGAAATTGCGCAGCAGCTCGAAGCAGAGAGGCAGCTGAACGCTGTTTTGCGACAGCTGCTCAGCCCACAAGCAAGGCAGCGCCTTAAGAATGTTCGCCTCGTGAATCCAGAGCTTTACTACAAGGTTGTGCAGTCACTTGTAGTTGCAGCCCAAGCAGGAAAAATATCTGCGCCAGTTGATGACGACCTTGTTAAAAAGCTTCTGGTAAAGCTCTCTGAGAAAAGGGAGACAAGAATTGTGAGAAAGTGATATTATGGCTTCAAATAAGGAAAAGGAGTTCAAGGATTTTGTTATAAGCAAAAGGAAGAGCATACGCTCTGGCATAGGCAGTGCACCAGTATGGATATTCCAGAAAGCAAACAAGCGGATATTTAGCCCAAAGCAAAAAAGATCTTGGAAGATATGCGACTTCGGGAAAAAATATAGAAAATTAAAAAAGGAGGCATGATATGGCTGAAGCAAAACCAGAAAAGATTAATTTTCCACTTAAGGAACTCTTTGATCACCCATGCACGAAAAGGGCAAGGCGCGCGATGCTTAGATTGAGGCGCTATCTTGCAAAGAAATACAAGGTTTCTGAAGATAATGTCTTCATATCGCAAAAAATAAATGAAACCATTTTTGCAAGAGGCCCGCAAAAGATACCCCGTGTTCTCGAGATTCAAGTTGTTTCTGAGGAAAACAAGGTAAGGGCATACTTGCAGAATGAGAAGATAGAGCCAAAGGAGAAAAAGAAGGAAGAGAAGAAAGAGGAGAAGGCGCAGAAAGAAGCTTCAAAAGAAAAAGAGGCCAAGCCATCAAAACCAGAGAGCAAAGAACAGACGATTGCTGAAGAAAAGAAGGAAGAAACACTTGAGCAAGCAGAAGAGAAGAAAATACTCGAAGAAAAGAAAGAGCGGGAAAAAGCAGCACAAAGGACCGCTATAAAAAGAAAACAGGACAAATAGGTGCATATGAAGATTGATAAAGGTACAGCCAACTCAAGCCCATTCGTTGGTGTTTTCATTGCGTTAACAGAAAACGTTGCCTTGGTTCCATCAAGCATACTTCCAAAAGAAGAGCAAAAGCTGAAGAAGACATTTGATGTTGAGATTATAAAGGCAAAGCTCTCAGATAGTTCTTTGCTTGGCGTACTTTGCTCAGGCATAGGCGATAAGTTTGTTGTTTCGGAGCTTGCACTTGATTCCGAGGTTGAGCATCTTGAGTCGATTGGGCTTAAGATAAAAAGAATTGAAGGCACAACAGCAATAGGTAATCTTATAAGGGCAAATAGCAAAGGAGGCATTGCAAGCATGGCTCTAACAAAAGAGCAGCTATCATCAATAGAGGCCTTTTTTGGCATTAAATTTTACCAGACAAAGGTTGCTTCTCTTGACATTGTTGGCTCTTGCACGATAGCCTCTGATAGAGGCTTTGTTGTAAACCCAAATGTAAAGCAGAAGGAGTTTGAGATTCTAAAAAAAGCATTTGGCACAGATGGAATTGCTTGCACAATGAATTACGGCGATAGGTTTGTTGGTAATAGCGCAATAATGAATTCTAAAGCAATGCTTTTAGGTGATAGGACTACAACATATGAGATTTTAAGGATTCATGACTTTTTTGGTTAAGGTGGTCTAATGGACTTTGAGTTTAAGGGCAAAATAAGAATAAAAGGCGAATGGAGGCCTTTCTGCAGGACAATAAATGCGCCTACGGAAAACTTTGCAAAGGAAAAGCTATTTGGGCTTTTTGGTTCAGAGCATGGCATACCGAGGCGCTTTGTTAAGATAGAGTCAGTGCAAAAGGTAAAGAATGTAGAAAAAAAGGAGTGATTTTATGGCAAAAAAGAAGGAGCAAAAAGATGAAGGCCAGGCGCAAAAGAAAGAGATTAAGCTTTCATTTGAGCAAATTTTAGCAATGTACCAGCAAAACCAGCAGATGCTCGAAGCAATGGTTGCACAAGAGCGTTTCATAAACAATGTCATTGCTGAGATTGATGCAGCACAAGATGCAATTCGCGAAATAAAGGCCTCTGAAAAGGACACAAATGTTTTGGTGCCCCTTGGCGCAGGCGTCTTTGCATATGCAAGGATATCTGATCCAAGTGCAGTGAAGCTTGACATAGGTAACAACTATTTTGAGAGAATGCCCTCTGCTAAGGCAATTGAACGCTTAGAGGCAAGAAAGGCACAGCTTAGCGCGAACCTCAAAGAAGTTTTAAAGAGAAAAAATCAAGCAATTGCTTCTCTTTCGCAACTCGAAAGGATTATCCAAGAAGCCCAGAAGAAGATGTCCCAAGGAGGCACACCAGGCGTAGCATAGGTGCCACAATGTTTGACCTTCTAAAAAACAAGCTTTCTGCTTTTGTTTCAAACATCTCAAAGAAAACACCAGAAGAAAAGAAGGAAGAGGTTCCAGAGAAACGCGACTTTACTCCTGAACTTAAAGCAATAACAAAAGCCAGGGCTGTTTTTGAAAAAGAGATTCGTCTTAGAGAAGCAGACCTTAGGGAATCTCTCTATGAGTTAGAGTTGGCTCTTCTTGAAGCTGATGTGCATGATGAAACCGCAAAGAAATTCTGCGAGGAAATCAAGCACAGGATACTAAGTAAGAGCGTTCATAAGAAAAGCATAGATTCATTTGTAAAGGAAACCATAAGGCAAACTCTAAAAGAGATGATGCATGTCGAAAATATTGACATTGTTGAAAAAGCAAAGGACTCGCAAAAGCCATTTAAAATACTTTTTTTAGGCCCTAATGGAGCAGGCAAGACAACAACAATGGCAAAGCTTTCAAAACTTTTCCGCGAAAATGGCCTTACAACAATATTTGCTGCTGCGGACACATTCCGTGCGGCATCAATTGAGCAGTTAGAAGAGCATGCCAAGAAGCTTGGTGTTCCTCTGATAAAGCACAGATATGGTGCTGATCCGGCTGCAGTTGCTTTTGATGCCATAAACTCAGCAAAGGCGAAATCAATTGATATTGTTATGATTGATACTGCTGGACGTCAAGAAACTAACATGAACCTCATACAAGAACTTAAAAAAATTGCACGCGTTACAGAGCCAGACCTAAAAATCTTTGTAGGCGAGGCATTTGCTGGCAAGACCCTTCTTGATCAAGCAAAGTCATTTGACAATGCAATTGGCATAGATGCCTTCATAATGACAAAGGTTGACGCTGACCCAAAAGGCGGCACAATGCTAAGCATATTGCATGAGCTTAAGAAGCCAATAATTTTTATTGGCACAGGCCAAACCTATGATGACTTAAAAGCATTCAATGCGGACGAAATACTTGAAAGAATAATATAAGCGTATAAGCAAACCCTCTTTTAATATTTTGCCCAACCTATTCTTGTATGCTTGGGGAAAACCTCAGGAAAGCATTGGATAGGATAAGCTCAGCAACATTCCTTAGCGATGAAACAATAGAGGAATCAATAAAAGACATACAAAGGGCTCTTATTGCAAGCGATGTTGATGTTAACCTAGTTTATAACCTTGCAAATGAGATCCGTGCTATTTCAAAGAAGAAGCCGCCAGAGGGACTTTCAAGGAAAGAATTCATAATAAAGAATACATATGACTTAATTTCAGCGCTGCTCGGCGGCACTCCAAACCCGCCAGAAAAGCCAAGGTCAATACTGCTTTTAGGCCTTTTCGGGCAAGGCAAGACAACAACAGCTGCAAAGCTCGCAAGGTTTTACAAGAAGCGTGGGCTTAGCGTTGGCCTTGTTTGCGCCGATGTTCACAGGCCTGCAAGCTATGAGCAGCTAAAACAGCTTTCAGAAGCAGTGGGTGTAGATTTCTTCGGGATAAAGGGCGAAAAAAACGCAAGGAAGATCGTTGAACAAGCAATTGGCTCATTAAAAAAGAAAGACCTTCTAATTGTTGACTCTGCTGGAAGATCTGCATTAGATGCTGACCTTATCCAAGAGATAAAAGATTTAAAGGCCGCGCTTAATCCTGATGAAATATGGCTTGTTCTGAGCGCCGACATCGGACAACTTGCAAAGAAGCAAGCAAAGGCATTTCACGATGCTGTTGGCGTTAATGGAATAATAATTTCCAAGGCGGATAGCTCTGCAAAAGCAGGGAGCACTTTGGCTGCCTGTGCTGAGACAAAAGCGCCTGTTTATTTCATTGGCACAGGAGAAAAAACAGATGAATTTGAGCTATTTGATGCAAAGCGCTATATTGCAAAAATTATGGGCTATCCAGACCTTAAGGGTTTACTTGAAAAGGCATCAGAAATTGAGATTGAAAGCCCTGAAGAATTGCTTGAAGAGGAATTCAATCTTGATGTGTTCTACAAGCAGCTCAAAGCAACAATGAGCATGGGCCCTCTTGACAAAATTGCTGAAATGTTGGGCCTAAAACAAGCACTTCCAAAAGAAGAAATTGAAATAACGGGTGAGAAACTAAAACGCTTCAAAGTAATCATGGACTCAATGACAAAACAAGAAAGGAAGAAGCCAGAGATCATAACGAGCAGCAGGATAAAGCGCATAGCAAAGGGTTCAGGAAGCACAGAGGCAAATGTAAGAGAGCTTCTTAGGAATTACAAGAAGATGGAGCGCATGTTTGGTAAGATTAAGAAGATTGCTAAAAGTGATTCCATTGAAGATGTTGACATGGAAAAGATTCTTAAAAAATTTTCTGTGAAGAAGAAGAAAAAGTTCTGGCGATGACATGCTTTTTGAAGAGCTGCGCATTGCTTTAATTTTGGCTTGTGCTATAATATCAGCGTACACAGACATAAAAAAAGGCCTGATTTATGACAAGGTTACCTATCCAATGATTCTCATTGGTGCTATTTTCACTGCAGCAGACCTTTTTTTAGGTGAAGATCCAACAATTCTTTTAATCCCAGCATGCGTTTTTGCTTTTACATATCTGCTTTACTATAATGGCAAACTTGGCGGCGGCGATGTAAAGTTTTTGCTTGGCTTGTCTTTGCTTTTGCCAATCTACAAAGGGCAAATCTTTGTGCTAAGCGTGGTTCTAATTGCATCCTTAGCAAGCGCTTTTGTGATACCTTTGATTAGCATAATAAAGGTTTTCATGTCAAAAAAGAAAAAGAAGATAAGGCCTGATAAAGAGTCAATTAAAGCCCTTGCCTTAGGCCTATTCATTGCGGCTTACTTGTATGTGCTCTACTTTTTGCTCAGTGCAATAAGCTTATTTGCAATTTTAGTGATTTCATTGCCTCTTTTTATTTCACTAATTTATATTGCTTTCAGAAGCCAGATACAAGAAGAGCTTTTTTTGAAATGGGTTAGCTTAAAGAACCTTGAGGATGATGAAGTAGTTGCAAAGGAATATCTCGATAAAGATACCCTCGAGGCTATCGGCTCATTTAAAGGCGTGCTTTCCGAGAAAGAAAAAAAGCTTCTGGAAGCAAGGGGAATAAAGAAAGTGCCAGTTTACAGAAACTTGCCGCCTTTCGCGCCTTTCTTGCTCTTCGGAATCTTGCTTTCATGGCTCTTCCCAGGTTTTTTAGGCCTGCTTTTCCCTCTTCAATGATATTTTTCTCGTGAATCCGCATTCAAGGCAAGTAACCTTTGCAAGGCCATTACTAATTCTGATCTTTGCATTTTTACCAACAAGCAAAAAAGCACCGCATTTCTTACAGAACTTTTTTTTAATCTCATAATCAAATCTGATGTTGTGGCGCATTGCTATCTTTCTTGCAATTTCCACATAGCGCCTGCTCCTTTCTGGCTTTTCATTAAAATTTTTCTCAGCAAGATCAAAGAGCTTGCGTATCCTTTGCATTGCAATGCTTTTCATCTCATCTTTTAAAGAAGATTTTACTTTACCCATATTTCTTCCTTCAAGCACCAGTAAAAAAGCTCTTTAAACCAAGGTGTTATCAAGGCCCTGTTCCTTATCATCTCCTTTATCTCTTCCTTTTCAAAAAACCTTCCTGAAAAGCTTTCCTTCGATTCCTCAATCGGCCCGTCGTATATGCAAAACCACAATTCAATGAATTCACGGTCTGTTCCAAATTCCATCTTTTGGCTTAAAACTTTGTAAAGGCCTTTTATTTTATTCTCATCAATTCCAAGCTCTTCTTTGAGCCCACGCAAAGCAGCATCTTTGAAGCCCTCATTTGGCTTTAAATGCTCACCAACATCTTCCCAATGCAGAGGATGTATTTTTTTGTATTTGGACCTTTTTTTTAGGAAGAGTTGACCTTTTCTGTTGAAGAGCCATACGTGAACGCCTTTATGCCAGAATCCATCGTTATGTATAACTTTCCTCTCGGCTAGGCCTTTAAAAAATCCAGCAGAGTTGTAATACTCAAGCTGTTCATTTTCTTCTTCAAGAAAATCTTCCAAGCGAGACACCCTGCAAAATGCGGCTGCCGGGATTTGAACCCGGACAACCAGCTTGGGAAGCTGGTATCCTGCCGTTAGACCACAGCCGCATTATTTGCTCTTTTATTTATATTTTGCATCCAGAACCTCTATTATTCTTTTCGCTTTTTTTCGCCCAATGTTGGTTACCTCTTCAAGCTCTTTTTTGCCTGCGCTAAAGACACCTCTTACAGAACCAAATTTTTTTAGTAGTTCTTTTGCTGTT
Source organism: Candidatus Iainarchaeum sp. (assembly GCA_038886995.1). Lineage (GTDB taxonomy): Archaea > Iainarchaeota > Iainarchaeia > Iainarchaeales > DTGL01 > DTGL01. The sequence goes on along the minus strand of JAWALG010000003.1, from coordinate 35,004 downwards.
TTTGGGCCAACAAGAGGCAATGATTCCACTATGAACTGCTGCTGTTCAGGAAGACCCATTCTTTTCTTTTTGTTCAGCGCGATTTCTTTTTCAGACCCTGACTGATTCCTTTTTGCAACCAAATATAATATCTCTGCAGTCTGCATTTCATTTTCTGAAAATAAAATTGAAACCCCAAAATCCATGCTTATGGCTATTAGTGCTCCAAGTATTGCTTTATTGTTTATATCCCTCATAGAAAACAAACTGCTTAGGTTACCCTCTATTATTAAAAGTGGCCTTTCATAGGAAATCATATTTCTGACCTGCTCAAAAAGACGCCCATCACATAAGCTGCTCAAGAAATCAGAGGCTGTTTTCCTTTCAACTACAATCTTTTCTGATATAAGATAGTCGCCAATATCTAAGCGCACGCTTTTGACATCTGCACCTAGCCTTTTTAAGTAAAGGACAACATTGCAATTCATCTCCCTATCATCGGCAAAAATAACCGGCTTTTCAAAGCCAGTGTATCCAATAAGAGTGCTTTGCTTTTCACTCACGCGTGACACCTGAAAAGGCATAGTCAGTAATTCGGCTTTGTTGTTCAAGCCCATCTCTCTTTATTTGCCTAAGCTGCTCAAACATGCCTTTTTCTTTCCTTCGGGCATTCCAATACGCAGATTCATCTTTTGTGTCTCTTGTTATAAGTATGACAACGCGACCGCTTCTTAAGCGCGCAGTCCTGCCTCTGCGTTGTATCTGCCTTATCTCACTAGGCACTGGTTCGAAGAATACAACCAAATCACAAGAAGGTATGTTAAGGCCTTCTTCAGCAACGCTTGTTGCGACCAAAACATTGTACTTTCCAGATTCAAAATCTTCTATGGTTTGTGTTTGCTCTTTTTGGTTCATTCCTGTGCCGGATCTTTTCGCTTGCCCAACAAAGGCCTTTGCGCGGATCCCTTGGACCGAATTCAGCGCTTCAGTCAGCTCACCTACAGAATCCCTGTAATGGTTAAATACAATTATCCTGCTTTCGGGGTTTCTCGATAGCTGCTCTGTTATTACCTCAAATAGCTTTATTAGCTTAGGGTGTTTAGCATTTTTATTGCATAATTCCTTTGTTAGCTCAACAGCTTTTTTTATCCTTGCATCATTGAAAAGGCCAGCGGTTGCCCTTTCAACCTTTCTTTTCTCATACAACCTTTCGAAGTAACTCATCAGTGCATTGGCACCTTGGGTCTCTATAAGAAGCAGAGCATGGTTTACTTTTATTATGGCTGCAATCTTTGAGGCAATTCCATAAAGGGCAGGCCTCTTCCGCCCATTCTTTGCTATTTGGAAGCTAATCTTCTTTTGCATCTCTAATAGGCGAGCCCTGTTGAAAAAATCATTCTTGCGCATTCTTAAACCTGCCCTTATTAGTGCTTCACCGGACTCCCTAATATACTGGCGCAGGAGCAATTGCACAGATGCAAAATCTTCCGGCAAAGAAACTCTAACCCACTCAAGCTTAAGCTCAGGCAGGTATGGCTTTACATCAGGGTCTTGCTCAGTTACAATCTCTATGTTTTTTATATTAAGATTTCTGCATACCTCTTCAATGTGTTCCCTTTCATAGCCAGGCGAAGCAGTTAGCGCAAGAACTTTCACACCAGATTTTATGCACTCTTTGCCTATGAACACATAGGCATAGTCACCAACAGCCCTATGTGCTTCATCAAATATGCAAAGGCCGAACTTATTAAGCTCAACAGAGCCATTCTTTATGTCATTCTCAATACACTGTGGTGTTGCACAAACTAATTTTGCCTCTGCGTATGCTAATGAGCGCTTTTTTGCAGGTGTTGAGCCAGTAATAAGAACAATGCTTTTTGCACCCACATTAAGAAAATTTACCATGCTTTTACTATGCTGAACAGCAAGTGGCTTAGTTGGTGCCAACATAAGGACATTCTTGTCCCTTTCAAGAAAGTGTGCGGTTACAACTGCTGCTATAACGGTCTTTCCTATCGCGGTCGGCGCTACTATGAGGGTATTGCCTTTCTCAAGAAAGCTTTTTACAAGGCGCTCTTGGTATGCACGCTTTTCAATCACATTAGGCCTCAAAAGGGCATGCTCAAAGTATTCCATAAAAGCTAATTGCCCGAAATAGTTTAAAAATACTTGATTTTGGTTATATAACAAAGTTTATTAATAAAATAACTTTAATAGAAATATATGCAAAGCAAGAGAAGGATTAAGCGCTCGTGCAAAAATTGCCTCAAAGCCAATACAATAGATTTATTTTCAAAAATGCTGCTTATCTCATGCTTATCCTTAATTTTTATAGCATTGTCAGCAAGCGCTGCATCACCGACAGTCGAGCTTGTCAAGCCCAATGGTGGCGAATACATAAGTGGGTCATATGACATAAACTTTTATGCAAAAGATGAAGATATAGGTAGCATAGAAGACGGAGCGCTTTTCATTGATATATATTATTCTTCAACAAAAGGCGGCTTCAGCAATCTAATAATAAAAGATGGTAATATTTTCAACACTAGCTTGTTCAATTGCAGTGATACAAATTTCCAGGACTTTACCCTTTGCTCATACTCGTGGGATACAGAATCAGTAATAGATGGAAACTACTTTATAGATATCAATATACACGATGGCACTGGTCTCAGTAGTACTGCTTCAAGCAACTCAAACTTTGTGGTTGACAACAACGCACCAATAACAACAGATGACGCTCCAAGCGGTTGGCAGACAACTGCATTTAATGTTAATTTAAATTGCAATGATGCAAAGTCGGGCTGTAGTAGGACATACTACCGCATTGACTCGGCTTCTTGGCAGACGGGCAACATAGTTGCCATTGCACAGGATGGCAATCACCTGATTGAATACTATTCAGTTGATCTCGCTGGCAATACTGAAGACATAAAGCAGTGCTACGCTGCCTTAAAATCCGCAGGACATACTTTCACCTTTGGCCTAAAGCTTGGTAGTAATTATAGAGACTACAACCTTTATATCCCTAGTTTCATAAATGGCACTCAGGTTGGCAGCGTTACAAGCAGAGTTCTGACATCAGGCCTTAACATTGACTATGCTGGCTTTCAGTCAGCAAATAGCTTCTTCGGCCTTATCTCAACTGGCTCATGCTATGAACTGAACATAACAAATGTTGACCCAAGCGTATTCAACCTTTATGCAACCCATTTTTGGACTCCCGGCTATGGAAAAGAATTCTTCTTTGTTTTTGGGCCTTGCACATACAATTCCATTGAAAAGAACCGCTACGCATACAGGGAAGGCGACTTCCTGAGACGGGTCAACCCAGTTTTTTGCTATCCGGCTGAGAGCGCATATAAGGTACAGACAGGCCTCGATTATTCAAGATCATCCATCGACATAAATAGCGACTTGCATCTTGGGCCAGGAACTCACACGCTTGTGATTGAAAATGTTGGCACAAGCAATAGCAGGGTTCTAGTAAAAATAACCAAGCGCTGAGTATTCACTGGAAAACAGGCTGGAAAAACTTAAAAAAATCTTCATAGCGTGCATATCTTATGCAACATTTTGAAGAGGCCTTGAATCAAGCAGTTAGTTTAATAAGCGAAGAAGAAAACAAAAGGAAAGCTTTAGCATCACAGCTTGCTGGGTCAACAAATAAAGTTCGTGACCTTGCCTTACCCGACAAAGAGCTTTTCATTCCCATAAAAGAGCAAAAGCTAAATGCAAAGGTTGCAGGGATTGATTCTGGTTTTACCAATATAAGCCTGTTAAATATAGAGATAGTCCTAATAAGAGCCGTTGCAGCAGTTTTTACTTACAAGAACAATTCTCTGGAGCAAGCCGAGTATTTGCCTAAAGTAATTCCAATGCCTGAGCCAATAATTTGCACTAAAGCAATGCAAAATGAAGACATTCCAGTGAATAAGAGCTTATTGCGCCTCATAAGAGAAACAAATGTGGCTTCTGAAACAATTAGAAAGTTCAGACCGGACTTTTGCTTTCTTGATGGATCAATAGTGCCACAGCATGCTGACAAACCAAGAGAAAATTCTTGCCTTAAGCCACTTTACGAAAAAACACTTTTGGCATTTGAAGAACTCTACGAATGCGCTCTTAAATCCGGGGTGATGCTGATTGCATGTGTTGAGGACTCGAAAGGCACAATGCTCCAAGATATGCTGGGGCTTTCTTCAGAAAACCTGGTTTATGACACAAATCTTTTGAGCTATGTTATGGAAGAAGGTACTCGTACTTTTGCTTTCCCTTACTCAAGGGACCCATCAAAGCACCCAGTACTTAAGGATATAAAAAAAGAACTCTCAGAAAAAATTTTTGTGTTTTACATAAGGTCAAGCAAGTATGATATTCCTTTGAGAGTAGAAATTTTAGCCAAATCAATATCAAGTTTAAGTAATTGTGTTGATACTGCTGCTAGTGTTGCTTATACGCTTAGCAAAGGTCATCGCGAGTACAGCTATCCTTCAGTGCTGCTTGAAGCTGACCTGCATGCACGCTTGAAACCGGAAGAAGTTCAAGCAGTTATGGATAAAGTTCTTTGCAAGCTACAGCCAGCTAATGTTGCGCTGCGAAGAAACAGGCGCCCCTTTGACTAATGTTTGGTGGTTTTATGAAAGGAAATGAAGAGCATCTCGGTATTGTGATATCCACAATGGAATCCCCCAGCACAGAGAGCTTTACATTCGTTTTGACCTCGAGCAAAGTGCGAAAAGGGCAATTTGTTAAAATCAATTCAGAAGAAGGCATTTTGCTTGCGCTTGTTGTGAGCATTTACAAAACCAATAAATACTTTGAAAGAGCCGACTCAGTGAAGGAATTTGAGCTTAGAGGTTCCTCGATACTTGAACAGTTTCCGGCAAGCGAATGGGAATACACTGTTGCAAAAGCCAAGCTGCTTGGGCTTTTTTCAGGAGAAAAATCTGAGAGAGTTGGCTTACCACCTGCGCCAGGAAGCAAGGTTTTTTCCGCAGATAACTCGCTGTTAGAGAAATTTTACCATATAGACAAAAGCGGCCTATATTTGGGCGACGTAGAGGCCCACAAGCTGCCTGTAAAGCTAAACATGACAAAGCTTCTTAAGAAGCATCTTGCAATACTGAGCATAAGCGGCGCAGGCAAGTCATATTGTGCATCAGTGCTTTTTGAAGAACTCTTGGACAGGGGGAAGGAACTCGGTAGAATTGCTTGCGTTGTTTTTGATCCACATGGTGAGTATGCTTGCTTTGCAGAGCCAGCCGAGGAAGGCTATGCTGACTACAGCGATAGGACAATTCTTATTAAAGGATCAAACATAAGGATCGGCGTTTCAAACCTAAACACGAAGATCATATCAATAATTGCTTCAGGCCTTAGCAATGTGCAGCGCAGGGCTTTCGAAAAGGTTTTTTCAAAACTGAAAGAACAAATGGGCTCTGGTGCTGGGCCTTTTGATTTGAAAGATATAATTAAAGAGATAAAAGATGCCGATATTAAAGAAAATACAAAAGATGCTGTTTTGTCATGGCTTGAGGATTTGGAGTCATTGCATCTTTTTTCAAAGATAGATTCTCCAAATATAAGCAACATAGCGCAATCAGGCAAGCTTGCCGTTATTGACCTTTCAGATATTCTAGACGTAAGAAAAAAGCAGATGATTCTTTGCTATTTTTCACAAGAGCTTTTCAGTTTGAGGCGTAAGAACAAAATCCCCCCATTTCTGCTAGTTATAGAAGAGAGCCACCAGTTCTGCCCCGAGAAAACCAAAGAGGAAAACGCCATATCGCGTAGTATAATAAGGGCTATTGCCAGGGAAGGTCGCAAGTTTGGTGCTTGCCTTTGTCTTATTTCTCAAAGGCCAGTCCAGCTAGATACTACCACGCTAAGCCAATGCAACACGAAGATAATCCTTAGGATAATGAACCCCTATGACCTTAAGCACATAGCGCAATCAGCAGAAGCCATAGACCAAGACAGCATGGATTTGATAACCTCACTTCATGTTGGCGAGGCACTAATTATAGGTGAAGCAGTTGGTTACCCTATGTTCTTTAAGGTTAGGCAGAGGCGCTCAATGCCTTCAAAGCATGAACAGACACTTGAGGAAGCAGCCATTAAATTTGAAAGTAAAAAGGCAGAAGCCGACAGTGAAGCGCTTTCTTTTCTTTAAATTTCTTTGATTTTACTTCAAAAAGGCAAAAATATAATTTTTTAATTCTTTCCACACACATCTCAATATTATCTGCTTTTAGCGGTGTTCTTATGAAAAAGCTTACAAGATTTGAAATTGCAAGGATTATTGGTGCCCGTGCGTTGCAACTATCGCTTGGGGCTCCACCACTAATAAAACCGGAGAAAGACGAAACACCAATAAGTGTAGCAAAGAAGGAGTTTGAGCAAAAGGTCTTGCCAATAGCCGTAATAAGGACATACGCTGATGGCACTTTCGAAAAAGTTGAAATTTAGGTGTTTTTATGGGCAAAGCAGTTCCAAGGATAATCAAGAACAGGGCAAAAGAGCTACTGGAGCTTTATCCTGAAAAGTTCTCCACAGATTTTGAAAAAAATAAGGCCTCTTTGAAGGAGCTCGGAGTGCAACTTACTAAGCTTGAGATAAACCTAACCGCAAGTTACATAGCAAGGTTAATCAAAGTTGCACAGCCAAAAGAATAATGCTAAGATACCAAAGAGACGAGCTCTGCTTTTGTAATGTTGCCATGTTCTGCATCTTTGCTTAGCATGTACAATGTTGCACTTGCTGCTTTTTCCATGCCTTTCTCATGGGTTATAAGAAATATCTGCTCCACAAATTTCGGCAGAGTTTCTTTTACTAGGTCACTCAAAACTTCAATGGTTCTTTCATCAAGGTTGTGGGTTGGCTCGTCAAGTATAAGCAACCTTAAGCGCCTAGCAAGCACAAGGGATGTTGAAATCCTTAAAACTAACGCTGCTACACTTGTTTCACCACCACTTAAGTTACCCTGTACGCTTATCCATTCGCCATTGCTCTTCACCATAAGCTCGTATGTTTCGGAAGCAGATAGCTTAATCTCAGAGTAATCGCTGTAAGGATATATGCTTACCCAAAGCTGGTTCATAGCTTGGTTTATAGCATCTATTAGTGTTTCTCTAAGCTCTGATTGCGCAGATTTTATTGCATTTATGAACAATAGTATTTTCTCAGACATCATTTCGCTAACGTTTATTTTTTCTTCAAGGGCTTTAATCTGCTGATTCCTTCTTTGAAGTTCATCCAATCTGCGCTTTTTCTCAGCTAGAATTGACTTATTCGATTCAATTGCATCTTCCAATGCCTTTTTCTCAGCATTTTTTCTCTCAAAGTTTGCCTTTATATCAAGCGCCTTTGATTCATCAAAGTCAAGCGCAGAAACTTCCTTCTCTGCAAGCGCCAATTTTTCCTCATCTACTTTTAGCATCTCCGCATAATTTATCATTTCAATCTCGGATTTTGCAGAATCTAATTTTCTTCTTGTATCTTCAATCATTGCCTTGATATCGCCAAAGCTTTTTTCTTCGGCTTCCAATTTAGAAATTTCATTCATTAATTCAGCAGATGCTTTTTCATTTTCTTGTAATCTTTTGGCCTTTTCGCTAAGGCCCTGCAAAAATGACTTTTCTTCAATAAGTGCCTTCTGTTTTTTTCGAGCCTCTTCAGAACCATTTTCATATTCTTTGATTTTTTCAGAGAGCTTGTCGGCAGACTCAGACAAACTTTTTATCCCGGAGTTTCCATCTTCAATCATTTTCTTGAATTCGCTAAGCAGGCGCTTTTTGTGCTCTTCAGTAAGCTTTTGATTGCAGGTTGGGCATAACGCCTTAGCTTTCTCCAGTTCCTTTATTTTTTCTTCAACTTCATGTGCTTTGCTCTTCTCAACCTCTATTTTTTCTTTAATCTTTGCAAGCTCTTCTTCGCTTTTCGCCTTCTCTTTATTCAAAGATTCAATCTTTAACTCAATATCCTGCAGCGCTTTCTCATTGCACTTTAGCTTTTCCATTACCTCTTCAAAACCTTTTGCTTCTTTCAACAACGTGCTTTTTAAGCGATCGCTTTCTTCATTTAAGCTTGCCAACCTTGCCTTTTTCTCCCTAATTTTTGCTCTTATTTCATTTAACTCGTCTGCTTTTTTAGCAAGGTTTTTTTCCTCGTCTTGCAGGGCGTTAATCTTTGCCTCAATAAATTCTTTTTTTAGGTTAGTAACGCTAGTTCCAACCATTTTTTCATACCTTTCAATCTCCTTCTTTAACATTGATATGTGTCCTTTAAGCTGTGCAGCCCTTTCTTTTAGTTCAGAGTATTTTTTCTGCTTTTCAATTAGTTTGTTCATCTCATCTCTTGCTTTTTCAACCTCTTTTTTAGCACCCTCTAGCAACAACCCTTTTTGCTCTATGACCTTTTCAACCTCTTCAGCTTCTTTCTGAAGCTTTAGCAGCTCATCCTCTGAGAACATTGCTTTCATTTCAGAAAGTGCTGCCTTTCTATCTTCTGATAACGCTTTCAGGGTATTCCTAAGAGTAACTGCATTTTTTCTTACCCTTTCATATTTCTCCAGGTCAAGGAGCTGGTCGAATCTGACCTTTCTTTCGTTAGGAGATAACTTTAGTATATAGTCAATATGGTTTTGCTCCGCATACATTGCACGGCTAAAGAGCTCATAATCAATGCCAAGCCTTTTTTCAACCTCGCTGTTAACATCGCTTACTTTAGGCCCTGCAACAAGCTTCCCATCACAGTATAATTTGGCCTCGTTTGTTTTGTTTCCAGCATATATTTTTCTCTCCACAGAATAACTTTTGCCTTCAAAGCTGAATTCTAGCAATACCTTAGCGTAGTCCTGTTTATTAGGTCTGCTCATTATTACGTTCTCAATAGTGGTCTCCCTGCGCTGCAGTTCAGGGAAAGTGCCAAAAAGAGCAAAGCATATTGCATTGAGAACACTGCTTTTGCCAGCCCCCATACGACCTATCAGGACATTGCTGCCTTTTTCAAACTCAAGCTCTGTTCTCTTATGCGAGCGCCAATTTTCAATCAGAACTCTTTTTATCATAAAAACATTTTTGTCAATTACCTTTAAATTACATTTCAGTTAGATTCTGGTTATATGCTCAAGGCGAACATCGCTTACATGTTTTATTTTTTTTATTTCTTCCTCAAGGGCATCCAAGGCGCCTTCGCGTTCCTCTAAAACAAAAACAGCGTTAATTGAATTGAGGCCAAAGGCAAAGGGCTCAATTTTAGTGTCCTTGAGGTTAGCTGACTTAATGCTTGAGAGTTTTTTCTTTATCTCATTTTCATGGCCTGGTTCTTCAGGCATTATCCTAAAAACTGCTATATTTTCAGCCATAAAATCACCTTTGGCTTTAAGGCCCCACAAAGCCACATTCAGGGCATTTGTAAAGCTTGCCCTTCCTCCTGCAGCTGTCACATCTTATTATGGTTGCTTTTAAGCAATTTGGGCATTTAAACTCAACATAGTCATTTGTCACACTCACATTACAAGTACCGCACCTTTTCATATTTCCACCTAAGTAGCAGTAATTATTAATTCTTTTAACACTATATTTTTAAATAGTTCTACAGGTCCCGTAGCTTAATAGGACAGAGCAGCCGGCTTCGGAATTTTTAGTTTGGTGATACCGGCAGGTTGAGGGTTCAAGTCCCTCCGGGGCCATTAAAATACGGCTAAAAGAAAACCTCTTTTCCTATTACAAACTCTATCAGTGCTTCTCTGAAAGTGCTTTTCTCACATTCCTTAATTAGCGTTTTGCCTTCAAGCACCTTTGCGCTTTTTAGCAATGATTTTAGTGGCTCTTTGCCCCTTTTCGATAAGAAATTAACTATTTCCTTTACAACTATGAAATCAACCCTGCCCTTTGCTTCTTCGACTATAACAATGCGGTCATTTTCTATCCTTGGGCCAGAAACAATCTTCTTGTGCTTCTTAAGGAATGCTGCAACATTTCTCTCGTCGAACACAGGCGGACCCGTTATCTTCTTTAGGTTCCCAAGCTTTTTTTCTTCCACCTCTACAGCACAGTATACTGTGCTCTCCAAGTCAATTACAACTTCGTTGAGCACCAAGAAGCCATTTCTCTTTAGCCAGCCAGATACAAGATTTTTGAACCTTTTCATTTGCCCATGTATTGTGTCTCTACCTCGAAGTGTTTTAAGGTCTATTTTAACCACTACAAGGTTGCGTTTCTTTATTGCCCTTATTGCATTGGCTTTGCTTATTTTTTTCTTTTTTTCGCCAAAGAAGAACTTTTTTGAAGGTCTTTTAAGGAATGCTTTGCTTGCAGCAACAAACCTTGCGAACTGCTCTAAGCTAACAGCAGAGGCAACATTCCTTTTTGGATCTGTTGGATCTGGAAAGACAAGATTGCCTAAGGCATCACACTTGCGCAGATGTTTTTCATCTAGGGCTATTCTTAGGCCTGGTCTCCATTCAGATGCTGCTTTTATGCAGCTTATAAAATCCCCATATTTTAATATTAGCAGCTCAGCCAAGTATCCTGAAAAACCTTCTTTTGATATGTCTGCACCATAGCAGCCAATGCCTTTCATAAATGCTTTCAATAACCGTGCTTCTTTCCTTTGCTCTGGCTTTAAATTCCTCTTAAGGAATCTTGCATGGAAAGGAGATCTGTCAACAGAGCTCTTAAGCTCACAGGCCTTCTTTACCTTGTAGCAAGGGACAATTTCAACCTCGTAGCCATCAACAATGCCTTTAACATAAGGGTGTTCGCTATACTCAAGCCAATGCTCATAACCAGCAAGTGCTTCTAGCCCAACTTTTATGCCTTCTTTCTCAAATTCCTGCTTTGGCACATTTTTGTTGAAAAGCACAAATATGTCAAGGTCTCTTTCGCCGCGCAGGTGCGTGTCCCTAGCCAAAGAGCCGCAAAGCAGTGCTTTTATACCTCTTCTTGAACCAGAAATCCTTCTTATTATCTTCCTAACTACCTCAAGCTCCTTTTCCTTCTCATCATCGGTAGGAGTTATTCTCCTCGATACTTCCTCAAGTATTCTTGCCACTTTGTCTTCCATAACAACACAGTAACCTTTTAATATTGAAAACCTTTTAATTATATTTGAAATCTTAGAGTGATTTGATGCCAGAAAAAAAAGCCACTTTCACAAAAGGAGAACTTCTTGAGTCATATGGTCAGGTAAACATCTACAATGGCGTTCCATATAAGCTATACGCCGTAAAGACAAACCAGTTCACAATTGAGCAACAGCGCTTCATTGATTTTTTATCCAGCGCTGTCAAGCGCTCTTATTCAATAGAAGAGCTGAGCGCAGTTATGCCAATTGAGAGCGCAGAAGAGTTCGCGGATCGTTTCAATAGGGAAATTGTCCAAACGATAGAAGTTAACCAACTGCTTACAAAGCTACCTTCTGATGATACTTATAAAGAACTTGAAAACGCACTGCTAAAACTTTTCAATGAATATTTTCCAGATATAGAAAAAAAGGAAGAAATAATCTCTAAAATCTTAGGCGACTCAGTTGGTTATAGCTTCCTTGAGCCGTTCATGGAAGATGAAAACCTCGAGGAGATAATGATAAACGGTAAAGGAAAGCCGGTTTTTGTCTTTCACAAAAAATATGGCACCTGCAGAACAAATGTCATAATTGAAACAGAGCAAACACTATATAGGTTAATAAGCAGAATAGCAGGCACTATTGGCAAAGCATTTGATGAGGAGCATCCGCTTTTAGATGCACGCCTTCCAGGCGGCTCTCGCGTAAATGCTACATTTAAGAGCGTCACTCCATTTGGATACACTCTTACGATAAGGAAGTTCAACAAGAACCCGATATCTGTGATAGAACTAATTGAAAAAAGAACATTGAGCCCAGAAGTAGCTGCTTTCTTATGGCTTGCGGTTGAAGGCCTACGCTTAAGCCCCGCCAACATTATAATAAGCGGCGGTGCCGGATCAGGAAAAACAACTCTGCTCAACGCGCTTTGTTCATTTATAAGGCCTGAGGAGCGAATAATCTCAATAGAAGACACACTCGAGTTAGACCTTGGAGAACGAGAAAATGTTATACAGTTAGAATCGAGGCCAAAAATAATGAACCTTAACGAAGTTTCAATGAATGACCTGCTAAAGAATGCACTTCGTATGAGGCCCGACAGGCTCATAGTCGGTGAAGTCCGAGGCGAAGAGGCCCAAACAATGTTCGTTGCAATGGACACAGGCCATAAAGGTCTTCTCGGAACACTACATTCAAATACTGCAAGAGAAATGGTGCTGCGCCTTAAATCAGCCCCTATGAATGTGCCTATTAATATGATTCCACTTCTTGATTTAGGCGTTATCATGTTTAAGGTTTATACAAAGCAACACGGCCTAATAAGGCGTGTTCGCGAGGTTGCTGAGATAGAGCACATGGAAGAAAAGATATTGCTTAGCAATGTCTATGAATGGAACAAGCGCAAAGACACAATTGACAAGACAGATGTGCCTTCAAGGATGCTAGACAAGTTTGCAGAGGCAACAGGTCTTACCAAAAGCGAAATAATGCAAGAAATTGAAATAAGGCAGCATGTTCTCGAGTGGATGGTTGCAAACAGGATAAACAAATGGGGCGAAGTCCAAGACATAATAACACAATATTACACAGATCCAAAAGCAGTCCTAGACAAGGTTTTCAAGCACTAAGCTTAACTTCCCCTATTTTTTCATATATAGGGCCTGCCTTAGTTAAAGTCGATTTCATAATATCTATGCTCGAAACAACAAAAGATGCGCTAACTTTTTCTTTTCTGCATTCCTCAGCTAATTTCCAGAACTCTTTTGCTGTTAGGTTTTTGTTTCTCGCAATTGTGAGGTGAGCTGAAAAGCGCTCTTCAGGAACCCCTATAAGTGAGCAAACTTTTTTGTGTATGGCTTTTAGCTTTTCTTCACCTTCTGAAAAACCAATCCAAAGGACCCTTGGCTCAAAAAAGCCAACATCTCCAAGTGATAGCTTAAACTGCCCAAATGCACCCAATGGTTCAAGTTTGGATCTTATGTCATTTGCGTAGCTGTCTGGGACCTCTCCTAAGAAAAGCAAGGTTATATGCAGGTTTTCTTTTTCAACCGCTTTGATGCCTCTCCTACTAAACTTTCCAGAGAATTTTTTCCATATCTCTTCTTTAACTCCTTCAGGTATGTTAATGGCAATGAAAGCCCTCATCACAAAACCTACTTGAGTTCCTTTCTTATTACACTTTCAAAAACTTTCAAGCGCTTAAGGTTCTCTTCCATTTTTTTGTTTGCCTGGTTTACAGCTTCGCGCATGAAACTTTCGCTTACAATTACATTTTCACCCATTTTTACAGGTATCGCGATATCTTCTGTGCCTATTAGTTCAACAATTATCTTGCCAGGTTTCAGTGATATGATGCCACCTCTTTTTATGCCTGCCTTGTTTTTTATATCAAGAATTTTTATTGCATCATTTTCGCTAAAGGCACCAATATGGATTATAAATGATTCCATCTTGAACCAAATCGTGCCTTTAGTTTCCTCATTCAAAGAATTCCAAACTTCCGCAAAGCCAACTTTTGAGTGCCACTTCCTATGGAAATAAGCATTGTTTTTGCCCCTCCCAAAAATTCCAAGGAGAATTATCCTCCCGCTGCAGCTTGAAGATGTGAAAAAATTTTTTTTGCTGTTAATAAGCTTGCAAAGATTGCAGATTAGCTTATCTGCCTCACCCTTTTTTATTGCTTCTTCGAGTCGATTTTTGTGTCTTGTCTTTACCATGCTGAACCTTACGCTATCTTCATTCATGCAGATATCCTCTTAACCTGTACTTTATTATCTCTTATGTCGATGATGCTAGCAAAGCCCTCTTTTACAGATGCTACATTTATGCAAACAGTTTCACCTACTTTTATCCTACCATGTGCTTCATGAGCATGGCCACATATGTGCATGAAAGGCCTCTTCTCCAAAATTATCTTTTTGACAGCCAAGCTGCCTATATGCTCACCTTCTGCTAAATCCAGAGATGTTTCTTTTGGTGGCAAGTGAGTTACAAGTATGCTTCCTTTCGTTACAATTTTTCTGAGGCAGTTCTCTATCTCAAGTTCAGATGATAGGAGCTCACCCGTCTTGCCTAAAAGGCCACCACCAAAACCACAAAAATCAAAGCCATTATAAGAAATCAATTTTTTGTGCAAAGATAACCCGCTCTTCTCAAGAAATTCCAAGACATTGCTTCCGTCGAGGTTTCCGGGAACAGCGAGTATTTTTGGTGCTTTCAATATATCGACAATTTTCGATGCATCTGTGCTGTCGCCATAATTAGTAAGGTCACCAGCTATGACTGCTAACTCTATTTTGAAATTTTGCACTTTCTGCATTATTGACTTTAAGTTTTCTTCCCTTTGGTGCACATCACTGAGCGCAAGTATTTTCAAGGCACCACCATTAAGTATTTTTTTCTTTGCATCGTATAATTTTATGTGGTTTAAATGTTAAAAAAGGTTGTTTTTTCGATTATGCTCATTATCTGCTTTAGTGCAAATGCAAGTGTAATTGTGAACAGCCCCAATGAAGCCATACTTGAAAAAAATGGTCTGTTTGAGGCAAAGTACGCACAGCCAGGCGAGAATATTGTCTTTATATTCGATAGGAAAAGCCCCAACTCTCAATGGGACCATATAACAGTCAAGAGCCCTTGGCCATATACTGCACAAGTCCTAGATAAGACAATAAGGCTTGTCCTCACCGTGCCTTTGGATGCAAGTTTGAGTGTGACTAACACTGAAATAACTTTAAGGGATAGCAAGACAGGTGTAGAAGAATCATTTAACCTCGCTGTTTACGTGCGGAATGATCTTGTTAAAGCCATTCTGAATACTACGCACGAGGACTGCAACGTTGGTAGCAAGCCGGAGTTTGAGCTAGTTCTGACCAACGAAAGCTTGGCAGAGCACAGCGTTGAAATAACAAGCTCATTGCCCGAGACGTGGTTTGCAACACAAAGGGTTTCTTTAGCTAAACAAAGCTCTAAAACAATTAAACTCGGAGTAAACGCTTTCACACCTGGTTACAAGAGATTTGCCTTCACAGTAAAGTCGGCTCTTTCTGGAACTGTTTTTAATGAGCTTGAGGCAACAATGAAAGTAACACCATCCTTGGGTGCAAAATACACCACGGCAATTTATTCAATGCCTTTCTTCTCAGTTTCTCTGCTGCCAGGGTACCTTTTAAATGCTCTTGCGAGCTCCTTTTTAATAAGATCTAAATGAGCAAAGCCGAAGAGAAATACTGCAAAGAGATAATTGCACTCATAGAGGCAGACCGTTTGAAAAGCAAAGCACAGCTTAACAAGGCAAAGCTTAAACTTGCGAAAAAATACGGGCTTAAGAAGATACCCACGAATCCAACAATAATGCGTTACGCATCTACTAAAAGCGACAAGACAGCAGCACTTCTTACTAAGAAGCCAGTTAGGTCATCTTCAGGCATAAATGTAATTGCTATTATGGCAAAGCCGCATAAGTGCCCAGGAAGATGCATATATTGCCCTAGCAGCCAAATCTCTAAAGAAACGCCTAAGAGCTACACTGGGAAAGAACCGGCTACAATGCGTGCATTGCAGTCAAATTTTGACCCAAAAAAGCAGGTTGAAGATCGCATAAGGCAGCTTGTTGAGACAGGCCATAATGCATCAAAGATTGAACTCATTGTAATGGGTGGCACATTCCTTTCAACACCTGTTTCATACCAAAAATTTTTTGTAAAAGGCGCTATTGACGGCATAACAGGGAAAAAATCAAACTCATTGGAAGATGCAAAGAAAATCGCAGAGAAATCCAAGCGTAGGATAATTGGCATAACCTTTGAGACAAGGCCTGATTATTGCAAAAAAATTCATGTTAACAGAATGCTAAACTTTGGCGGCACAAGATGTGAGCTAGGCGTGCAAATAGCGGATGATGAAATATATAAGAAAATAAGAAGAGGCCATACTGTCAAAGATGTAGCCACAGCAACTCGTCTGCTTAAAGATGCCGGCTTTAAGGTCTGCTACCACATTATGCCTGGCTTGCCTTATACTGCACCCGAGGATGACCTTTATAACTTCAAGAAGCTTTTTTCTTCTGGAGAATTCATGCCTGACAACATTAAGCTATACCCCTGCCTAGTGATAAAAGGAACTGAGTTAAGCAAAATGTTTGCAACGCGTGCATACACTCCTCTTGACACCGAAAAGGCCGCAAAGCTCATTGCTAAAATGAAAAGATATGTGCCTTATTGGGCACGCATAATGCGAGTGCAGCGAGATATACCTGCACAGATAATAGAAGCCGGAGTGAAGAAGAGCAACCTGAGGCAAATAGTGCACGAGGAGCTGGCTAAGAATGGTGATTTCTGCAAGTGCATAAGGTGCAGGGAAGCAAAGTTGAATCAGCTTTCTAAAGGAAAAGAGCTCTCACTACATGACCTAAAACTTTTTAAGGATGAATATTGTGCAAGCAAAGGCACTGAGATCTTTCTATCGTTTGAGGATAAAAATAGAGAATTGCTTTATGCATATTGCCGCCTTAGAATCCCTGAAAGGTCATTCAGGCGTGAGATAGCCAATAAGGCAGCAATAATAAGGGAACTCCGCGTCCTCGGCGAACCACTGCTTCTAGGTGAAAAAAGGGCAAATGAAATACAACACCAAGGTCTCGGAGCAAAACTCATAAATGAAGCTGAGCGCATAACGAAAGAGGGCTTTGGGCGAAAAAATATTTTTGTAATTTCTGGGATAGGGGTTAAGGAATACTATAGAAAAAAGTTTGGATATAAAGACAAAGGACCATATCTTTACAAAAGACTTATATAATGTAAATGCGTATTGCTATTATGCCTGATGAAGCAGCTCCAGACAATGTTCAAACCGATTCTCTAGAGAACTCATACAGGGAACTAATGCATTTCATTGAGAAATACCCTGTTTTGTTTCCAATACTTCATTCCACTCTTTTCATACAAATACTTAGATACTTAAAAAACGCAAAAGACCTTATAATGCTTGGATCAGTATTCCCTTACATTGAAAAAGAAGACCTTCTTGAAATTTTAACACTTCTTGAAAAGATCGGACTTGTAGGCAGGTTTAAAGCAACAAACAAAGAGTTTTACTACCTCACAGACCTAGGAAAAAGGTTTATCGAACTTTACGACAAAGCAAGGTTGGCAGTACTTCGTGGTGGCCTAAAAGAATTAAAGGTTTAGGCAGCACGACACCTTTTAAAGCATTTGCATGCGAACCTTTTACTATGGACAAAGTTTTTGTTGCAACGCTTGGCATGGGTAAAGGCACATGGGGCCATGTTGGGCGCATAATCCAGGAAAATGAATGGGATAAAATTGTGCTGATAGGCACTGATTTTGCCAAGGAAAACTTTAAGCCACAAAAGCATTGTGATTGGATACTTATAAATCCAAGAAGCGGCTTTGAGGCCCTAAAAGAGCAAATAAAGAATGCTTTGCCTGAAGGAGACCTTTTCATATCCCTGATCTCAGGTACTGGGCGTGAGCACTCCGCTCTTATTTCAGCTATTAGGGAATCAAACAAAAAATTTAAGATTTTGGTGCTAACTGGAGAAGGGCTTAAGGAGTACTGATTGCCTTTTTAATGGTAATCAGCCATAATGGTTTTATGATTGAATTCATCATTGTTATTCTTATTTTTCTTTTAGTCGCGGTATCTTTAATTGCATTCCTTATTTACAAGCGTGCTGAATACTTGGACCAAAGATTGTCTGAGCTAAGCTATGACAAGAAGTCGCAAAGCGTGCGCTATGGCCTAATTGCTGAGCAGTGGCTTCCATTTAGCAAAGAATTCCCATTTGATCCAGAAAACTTCAGGTTTTTAGGATCACCTATTGATGGTATTGCTTTCTGTGACGACTGCATATACTTCTGTGAATTTAAGTTTGCAGACTCAAAGCTTAGCGATAGAGAAAAGAGAATAAAAAAGCTTGTACAAGAAAAAAAGGTTGAATGGTACGAACTAAGTGCAAGATAAATTGAGCTAACCAAAAGCATATCGCAATAACGCCGCTAGGCCGCCCAGACCTTCTAATTTTTTACCTGGCTCATACTCTGAATTGAATATGTGAACAGCAGCTCCTGAACTCTCTGCAGAAGTCATTATTTCGTATGTTTCATCTTTTCTCTCTTGTAAGAGCTTGTCAAGTACAAGCAATCTATCGACAGCTCCGCACTCAACCGCTTTTTTCACTTGTTCAAAACCATAAGTGGCTAGTTTGCCCTTTGCTATTTCCTCAAGTAACTTTTCAATAAGCCTTGCCTCTTCAGCTAACTGGGAGTCCCTTGCTATATTTTCAAAGGCCTTGCTTTTTATTACCTCGTTTAGGCCTGTTATGCCAGTTGTGCTTGTGCCTTGAACATAAACCCTTCCAGAGAAGCTTTTTTCTGATAGAAATGAGGCAAGATCATCTTTAACAAATCCAGGGCCGGCAATCACTACTGTTTTTGCGCCAATATCTGCAATTTTTTTCGAGACATTGCCAAGGTATTCCTTCATGCCATCTTCAGAAGCAAAGCGCTTACCAGCTCTGTTGGATCTGATCTCTGCTTTTACCTCACACTTGAAGTCCCTAAAGGACGCAATTGTGGCACTTTCATCATCTATCACCACAATAGTTATTTCTTCCCTTCTTCCTTTTGCTGCTTTTTGAATCCTATCTATGTGGTACTTTCTAAGCCCCTTTTTTACAATTTTGTATTTTTCGTTTGGAGTAACCTCTATTACTTGCATGGAGCCGAGTGGTACAACATCAAGGTTTCCACCACTGATTTGGCCATTTACACGCAGTGCCTTAGAAAAGCTGTCAAAGGAGACATCAGATGCTTCTATTTCTGCAAGGAAAACCTTTCTAATTGCAGAGGTTCCTTCTTTGCCTTTTTCTTTCCTTGAAGTAACTCCTACTAATTTATCACCCGGTTCAATAACTTTGCTCAAGTGCCACAAGTCATCTTCATTTTCAGGAATCACTGAAATTATGCCGTGTTTCTCATCAATCTTCAATACCCTCATAAATAGTGCTATCCTCACACCTTATTTAAAATATTATCAACTCAGACACCTCAGAACATGCTATAATATTTTTAACCATTTGATGCAATGTTCTGTTATGGCTAAAGAAGGTCGCATAAGGATAGCAGTCATTGATGAAAAGAAATGCCATCCTGAGAAATGTGGATCATTTTGCTTTAGAGTTTGCCCAATAAATCGCTCCGGCAAGCAGTGTATTACAATTCCAGGCAAAACTGCTGAGATCTCAGAAATGCTTTGCACTGGCTGTGGTATATGCATACACAAATGTCCTTTCAAAGCGATAAAAATCGTGAACATAACTGCAAAGGTTGATGTGCCAGTGCATAGCTACGGAAAGAACAAGTTTAGATTGTACGGCTTACCAATACCTGTAAAAGGAGCGGTTGTTGGGCTTATTGGCAGCAATGGCATAGGCAAGTCAACAGCTTTGAAATTGCTTTCAGGGAAACTCGTTCCAAAGTCAGAATCAGGCGATAAGGAGGGTTATGCTTTTTTGATAGACCTTTTCAAAGGAAATGAGTTGCAAGCTTACTTTGAGACACTTTCTAAGGAAGGCATTAAGGCATCATTTAAGCCGCAGGATATAAATAAGGTTCGTGAATCCTTTAAAGGCAAGGTTGAAGAGCTGCTAATGCATTTTGATGAAAAAGACAATATCAAGCAAGTAGCTTCACTTTTTGGTCTTACCAAAATATTGAAAAGCAAAGTTTCAGATATCAGCGGCGGTGAACTCCAAAAGGTTTCAGTTGCTGCAGCAATGCTTAAAGATGCTGACTTTTACTTTTTCGATGAGCCGGCATCCTATCTTGATGTTCAAGAGAGGCTTACAGTAGCTAAGGCAATACGTGGCATTGCTGAAAAAGGCAAATATGTAATGGTTGTTGAGCATGACCTTGCAGTACTCGATTACCTTAGCGATTATGTGCATGTTCTTTTCGGCGTAAGAGGCGCCTATGGTGTTGTAAGCTCTAGGATGAGCGTCCTAAATGGCATAAACCAGTATCTTGAGGGTCACCTTAAGGCAGAGAATGTTGTTTTTCGTGACAAAGAGTTAAGCTTCTCCAAGGTACCCAATGCTGAAGTAAAGAACAAAGAGTACTTTAAATATCCACCTTTTGAAAAATCATACAGCAACTTCAAGCTAGAGGCAAAAGGTGGGTCAATAATGGAATGCGAAGTAGTGGGCATTCTTGGCCCTAATGCAATTGGAAAAACAACTTTTGTAAATATTATTGCAGGCAACACAGAACATAACAAAGGACTTTTTTCAACAGGTCTTAAATTGTCTTATAAGCCACAGTACATAAAAGCTGAAAGAGATGAAACAGTATTGGAATATGTTATGCGCAATTCTATAGATATGCAGCTCTTTAGCTCGGAAGCAGAAAAAAGGCTCAGCGTAAAAGAACTTTATGAAAACACCATGACTGAATTAAGCGGCGGGGAGCTACAAAAGGTGTTAGTTGCCACTGCAATGTGTAGAGACGCAGACCTCTTTCTGCTGGATGAGCCGTCTGCTTTTTTAGATGTTGAGGAACGCCTCAATGCTGCTGCATTCATACGCTCTGTCATTGAAAAGAAAAATAAGGCCTGTATTGTGGTTGACCACGATTTGCTTTTCCAGGATTGCCTGTGTGACAGGTTTATAGTTTTTGAAGGTGTACCTGCACACGCTGGCTTTGCACTTGAGCCAAAAGCAAAAGAAGAGGCCATGAACCTTTTCCTCAAGAGCTTTGATGTAACATTTAGGCGAGATGCACAGACACTAAGGCCTAGAGCGAACAAACCAGGTTCTGTAAAGGACCGAGAACAAAAGAAAGCCGGTAAGTACTATTACTTATAGTTACCAGCAGCTCATTATTGTGTATGTAAGCTTTGCTTCCCCATTTGCTTTGACCGGAACATCAAACTCATATGTGTATGCATCTTTTTTGTTGCCTTTATGGCTTGAGTTTATAAGGTCGTTGCTCACGTAGTAGCTTTTTTGTATTGAAGTTACCGTTACATCTTCTTCCTTGTGGTTCCTTATACTAACTTCATAGGATTTTCTTGTGCACCTGTCCCCGACAGGGGTAGTTTCAGTAACTTTCTTTTCAGCAACTATGTCAAAGGCATACCCTAAAAATAACCTCACCTTTTCGTCTTTAGGGGTATGGTATATTGAGTCCTCGCCTATAAACTGTAGCTTTCCTTGGGAGTCCTCTTTGTAAACCCTGACAATGCCTTTTGGCAATGGTATGCCGATGTTGTTTGACTGAGAGTTTTCAAATGAAACCATTGTTTTAACCTTTCCTTTAGAGGTGTTGTAATTGCTGCTATAATAATAATAGTAATAATCCTGCTCATCAAACACGTATTCCTTTTTTAGGGCAATTTTTTCTGCCTCTAAGAGGTTTATCTGCTTTGTTTCGTTGTTCCTTATATCTGTCTTGCGGTCTAGTGTATAAAGATGGTACTCAAAGAATGACTCTTCAGTAAACTGTGAGCCACCAGTGGGTGTTGCTTGAACGTACTCAGACCTTTTAACACCATAATCTTGCTGTACAATATTCAATTCGCCCGCAACAAGCTTTAAGCTTGTGTTTGGGTAACTAGTTCCTGAGCTGTTTTGAATAGTTACCCAACCTGTGAGGTCTGCAAACTTATCATCTGCGCTGACTTTGGCAACATAGCTTGTGGACCATGTCATTCCATTTGTTATGTAGCTTGTTTGTGTATTGTGAGTGCCTTCTTTTTCAGTGTAAAGCTTCCAAATTAGGGTTGGCTTTGTGAGCAGCCCTTCTGGTAGCTCCGGAAACTCATATCTAGATACATCTTCTAATGAAAGAACTTTTCCCTCAGATTCTATCACTATGCTTCCTCTGTAGCTAAGCAGCTTACCACTATAGGAGTTACCATCTTTTGTGGCCACTGTTATGTTCTTACCAAGATACTTTTCCAATATTTTTTCTAAGCTTACCAGGTCATATTCATAGTTTTGCTCGATGACTATTGCTTTTGGATCAGTTAAGTCAGTAAAAAGAACAGTGTCGGCTTTTATCTGGCTTGCAATGTCTTCATACTGAACAAGGTTTAAGCCACTTTTAAGGTTTAATGCCCTTATTTCCTTTACAAGCGCCATGTTTTGGTTGTAGATTGTAAGCTCAGTTCCTTCTTTTTCCTTTGAAGATGACTCCGCAAGCTTTAGCATAACTTGTGCCGGCTTCTCAGAACTAACAACAGAAGAATACTCTTTGATGTTTATCTTTTCGAAAGAATCTTTTTTAGAAGAACCTTCGCCATTGCTTTTGGATGCGCTAATCAACTCATTTGGCTTCTGGTAAACAGTCATTATTGCCACTACTGACAGCAGAACGACAATTACAGCAACCGAAATCAAAACCTTTTTTATTTCTTCCATAAAACCACACTGAATTTTTACATCAAACCCCTTTAAAATCATTTGTTTCCGTTCGGCAAATGGCTTACGGATGCTGACTTTAGCATCTGTTTTATGCCTTACGCTTTTAAAATTAAGTATGGTTGCGCTTTTCGATCCGAAAAAGATCTCTGCGATAAGCAAAAAATCGCAAGAGCCTTCTTTTGAAAAGTTGGAGGAAGCCTTCTTTGCAGCAATCTCCTATCATGCTGGGAAAAAGAAGCGCTGCGCAGTGCTTTTTTCCGGTGGCTTAGATTCAGCTTTAATAGCATACGCAGTTTCCAAAAAAATAAAAAAAACCGAGCTTTACTGTGCTGGGCTTCCCAATGCGAAGGTTTTTGAAAATGCGTCAAGAGCAGCATCTCTGTTAGGTCTGAGCATTCATGAGGTAATCATAGAAGAAGAGGAAATTCCTTTAAAACTGCCAAAAATTGCGAAAATAATATCTTCAGATAATATAATGAATCTACAAATAGCAGTTCCTTTATACTTTTGCATGGAAAGAATAAAAGAAGACAAAATCAAACATGTTTTTTCAGGGCAAGGTGCAGATGAACTTTTTTTTGGTTATGATGAGTTCAGGCGCATTTTGCAAAGCAAGAGTTACAACGAACTTGAAGCTGCGAGGTTAGAAAAACTTCAGAATATCTACAAAAGCAACTTGAACCGCGATTTAGCCATTGCAAGACACTTTTCACTTTGCCTTCATTTACCTTTTCTTGAAAGCCATTTTGTTAGTGAAGCTTTGGCTTTCCGAGCCCAAGAAAACATTTGTGGTTCTGATGATTTATTGAGGAAGCGCACTTTGAGGTTTCTAGCAAAGAGAATAGGGCTGGCTGATGAGATCTGTTTTGCAAGGAAGAGTGCAATCCAATATGGAAGCGGCATATCAAAAAAGCTGAAAAAGTTGATTAATACCAAGTATTTGCATCAATAGTGTTCGACTGTGCATCGTATGCTATGACTATGCAGTCAGGGCTTACTGCTTCGACCCTCTTATTGAAATTAACATTTTTAGCATAACTTACGTAAAAAGCGTTTTCGTTGCTGGCACCTTTTTTTGTAGTCTGCTCACAAGTCAAGGTAAACGATATTGCAACTGAGGCCGACTGAGTTGTCCCACCAGCCGCCGGATTATAGCTAAAATTCTCTGTTCTACAGTTCATCTCGCCTTTTATTTCACCCATCATTTTGTTTAGCGCATATGTCATGTACTCTTCTACTTTGGATTGGGCGCCCGGCTGCGAGATTAATGATGCATCACAAGCCGATCCAGTTAAATTTTGGTCTCTTACATAATCAGCCAGGGCCTCACCAGCAATTTTATCTAGAACTAACCTTGCATTTTGCCAATGGCGTTTTAGGTCTGACATATTATTTGTGTAAGCAGCATAACGTTCCTGGTTAAGAGCAGAAATATTTGAATGCATTACTAAAGCAATTGTAACCATAACAAGTGCTGCAGTCATTATGGAGTATATTGCACCTTTAGAGTTCATGGCAATCTCACCAAGATATCATAAACGCATTTTATATAGGTGTTGACATCTTTCTCATCGCGCCGATTATTCTCCTTCACAACAAAGTATTTTTTGCAGCTTATGTTAGCGTTCTGGTCATTCGGCAAAAAGTCATCGTAGCCAGTGTTTGATGTGTATATGTTTACCAATGATTCATCCCTTGCAATTTTTTCCATGTAAGTATAGTATGGCTCGCTGTCCTTTGATCTCACTGAAATCGACCATGTCACTGCTAAGAGGGTTATTAAGCACGCTGCAGCAATGCTATCAAGAGTAAATATAAAGCCACGCTTACTAGACCCAAAACTAAATCTATCAAATTCCACAATTAACACCCTATTTCCTCCAAACAGTAATTTTTGCGACATGCCGTTCACATGTTTCTTGACCCGAAATACACTTCAATAGCAGCCCTTTTGTTATGTCACCAGCGTTTATTATTACTGGCCGGGCCTCAGAATATGTGTTTGCCGCTTCCGCAGGCACAGATTCACCATAATTACCAACTACAGTGCTTCTATCTTTAAGAATTTCTACCCTTAGACCAAATCTTGCTGGTGGCAATTTAAGTGCCCTTTTAAGGTCATCTGGGTTTGATGATAAGCTGGCGAGCTTGGATGTATCTAAGCAATTCATAACGTAATGGGGGTCACCAGGGCTTGTACCTGCTAGCACAGAGCATCTGCACGTGGTTTCTGGTGAACTTATCAATAGCTCTGCTGCTGTACTGCCAAAAAGTCTAAGCTCTTCATAGAGTTCATCCTGTTTAAGTGAATAGAAGTTTCCCTCAGAAACTCTATATGCATAGCCAATTGCAAACATCAATAGAATTGTTGAAAGCATTATATCAACACTGGCTATATATCCGTGCTTTTTCATCTGTGCACCTCGCTAAGTATACCTTATGATTAACTCGCTATTGCATTTGTTGCCAGTAACTATTGCGGTTGTAGGCCTTACAATGCTTAACCTCTCAGCAATGTTTTGTCCATTCACATCTGTTGATACTTCTATGTAGTCATTACCTATGTTTATACTACAAGGCATTGGCATTGTTTTATTTACATGCCTTATACCCGGAACAATAAACTTTACCTCTGAGGAGCCGTCAGATAGAATGCTGCTAGCATTAATCATTTCACCGATAGTGTAAGCAATTCTTTTCTCTTGAAGCCTTATCAGCATCTCATTTTGGTTCTGAATGTAGTTTTTGTTTATGATTAGCAGTGAATCTATCAAAATTATAAGGTAGAGAAATGCCAAGAGAAAATCTATTGTTAGCTGCCCCTTACAATTCTTATGCAGGTCTTTCGAAGGCATAATATACGATTAATAAAAAAGAAGTATTTAAATTTACCTATTTTGAGCTACTCGCTATGATGTTCTCGCCAGTCATCTCTTTTGGTTTTGGAAGGCCCATAAGGGCTAATGCTGTGGGTGCAACATCTTGCAGCCCTTTGTTTTTTAGCAGCCTTGCCCTTTTAAGCATTGGCTCCTCAGAAACAAGGATAAAAGGAACTTTATTTGTGGTATGTGATGTGCTGAAAGCCGGGCTTTTGTCTTCAAGATTGCCGTGGTCCGAGAAAACAAAGATAGTATATTTGTTTTTTAGCCCAGCTTCACATATCTTGCCCAAGCAGTCATCAACAGCTTCAGCTGCTTTTATACATGCTTCCCAAACACCTGTGTGTCCTACAAGATCGCCGTTTACAAGGTTCACAACGATAAAGCCATATTTTTGGCTTTCGATTTCCTTTACTAGGCGCTCAGTAACCTCATAGGCGCTCATCTCCGGCTTTAAATCATATGTTGCTACTTTTGGAGAATCTATAAGAATTCTATCTTCGCCTTCGAATGGTTTTTCATTCTGCCCATTGAAGAAGAAAGTTACATGAGCGTATTTTTCGGTTTCAGATATTCTCAACTGTTTTATGCCTGCTTTGCTTATGACTTCGCCAAGGAGATTAGTTAGCGGTTGATCCTCAAAAGCAACTAAAGCATTCATTGGGCTGTAGTATTGGGTCATTGCCACAAAGCAAACTTTAAGCGGTTTTCTCTCCCACTCTGTAAATTCTTTTTCTACTATTGCTTGAGTTAGTTGTCTTGGCCTATCAGTCCTGAAATTGAAGAATATTATGCTATCATTATCTTTAACTCCAGAATAGCCAAATCTCTTTCTTGGCTTTATGAACTCATCTGTTTCACCAGAGGCATAGCACTCAGAAACCTTTTTTTCTGCGTCATTAAATTCCTCCTCAGCAAGTGCTGAAACTATGCAATCATAGGCCTTTTTTGTCCTATCCCATCTTTTGTCCCTATCCATTGTGAAGTATCTGCCAGATATTGTTGCTATGTTCCCAATACCCAGATCCTTTATTTTTTCTTTCAAAAGCTTGATGTGCTTTATTCCATCAGTTGGTGGTGCGTCTCTGCCGTCTAATATTGCATGTATGTATACATCTTTAAGCGATTCTCTTTTGCAAAATTCCAAAAGCGCAAAGAGATGTCTTTCATGCGAGTGCACACCTTCTGACTGCAAAAGACCAATTAGGTGCATTGCAGAGCAATGTTTTTTGCAATTTTCTGCTGCTGCTTTGAAAGCCTTGTTTTTGAAGAAATCCCCTGAGTTTATTGCCTTGTCTATGCGCACCATTGGCTGAAAAAGTATTCTGCCACTACCTATTGTCATATGTCCTACTTCGCTATTCCCTTGGTAGCCTTCTGGAAGCCCAACAGCCTCACCCGAGCAGCACAGTAACGTGTTTGGGAAATTTTTCATTAAGAAGTTTGTGTTTGGTGTTTTCGCGTTTGCTATTGCATTTCCTTCTTTTTTTGGGTTATACCCCCAGCCATCTCTTATCACCATTATTATTTTTCTCATTCTACTATCACCCAAGGAATTTCCTTGCCAAACACATCGTAAGCTTTCACATCCTCAATACGAAAAGGCCAAGATATAATTAAATGTACTTCTCCAAAATTTGGAAATGAACTTATGTCTTCTTTGCTTGGTTTCAATGAGCTGATTGGGTGTGAATGCACCGAACCAGCTATCTTAGAATCTATTGGTATCAAGTGCGATTTAACCAAAACATGTGTTTTGCCGTATGTTGAAGGAACAATTATTAGCTCCTCAATAACACCTTTTTTATCCTTTCCAAGCAGCGCAAAGAACTCCCTCGGATAAGTGTTTTTTGCTGCTTCAGCAATACCATCCAACACCTGCCTTTTTATCTTTAGCATCAAAGACCCAAGTACACTATAATGGTTGGCACAATTAAAAAAGCCATGCAACTGCTTCTTGCAACCTTTGCTGTCGCTGCATAGATGCCAATTGCACAGGCCACAAGTGAGACAATAAGCTCAAAGAGGCCGCCAAAAAGCAGTATAAAAACACATATTCCAAAAAATGTTGCTGCATTCAATTTCTTGTAGGGCACTTTTGGCAGGTTTTTCAGTATCTGTTTTGCTATAAAGCTTATGCTTATCACTGAAAAAGACGCTGCAACAAAACCAACACCAACGAAAAGAATAAGCGCATTCGAATTATTTTCCACAAAAGGCCTTAACGCAAGCGCCACTCCAGTCCTCGTTTTCCCAACCATCTGCAGAACTAAGAGTGAAAAAAGCAGGTTGCAAGTGTTTATTCCTCCAATCATAACCATATATGCCTCATTTTTTATTTTGCCAAAGATCTTTCTCAAGATAAAGGCAGCATGGTTTGGCCCCATGCTTGGAAGCACTGAAACAATAGCGGAGCCAATCACAGCAAGCAAAGAACCCTGTAATGCGTTTTCTGCCCCCATCTTTCCCAAGTATAGTTTTTGTTTTCTCAAGCAACTTCTTCCTGAAAGTGATATCAGAAGAGTACTCATAGAAAAAATCCCCAAAACAATAGCCGTTACACCATTTTTCATTGACAAATTAGTAATGACTGCTATGCCCAAAAGCGCAGACATTAGTACTACAAAAGCCGTCTGTGCTTTTCGCTTCGAAGCAAGAACAACTAAAACCAATACAAGAACAAGTATCCACGGTATGAAAATTGGCATAAAGTTCTTTGCATTTTCAACAAAAAAGATGAATAATGGTGCAATCAACGAAAGAAAAATAGTCCCTAAAAGGCCACCAATGGCTGTGAGCATTATTGCCTTATAGGCAAGACCTTTTAAAAAGTACCTGTGGCCAGGTAATACGCTAAGGTAGTTGTCTTCATCCGGAACACCAAGAACTATGCTTGGAATAAAATCGTAGAAACTATGAGTGACAGCCATTGAAACAATAAAGGCAGCAATTCCTGTCGGCATATCTGCAAAAGCGAGCATAAGAAGGAAAGCTAGAGTATTTACATGAAGGCCAGGTAATGTTCCTGTTATAACCCCACAGCAACAACCTGCTAAAATCCAAATGAGAAGCTCAATCAAGAAGCAACACCTTTTCTGCAACGATCTCAATACTGCCTTTATACTCACTTATTCTTCCAAATACGCGCACGAAGTTGCCCTTCCTCAAAATAATTTTTTCCTCAATCCCCGGGTTAAAATAGACACCTAAAATTTTTGCCCCATCATCAAGCTCAAAAATCAAGACATTATTTGAAACCCTGCTTGATGACACAAATGCGTCTACTTCAACTTTAGTGCCAACGCTTCTTTGATTTATTTGAGATATTTTTGTTTTGACTGGTGACTCTGTGCTGGAGTATACAAAAAGCAAAATAATGCCAGCTATGGCGCAAACTAAAGCAATTCTGCCTATTAGGCACTCTCTCAGCAGCATTAAATATTCATCTAAAACAAAAATATTTTATTTCATATCTAATAGGCCTTTTCTGGCACTCTTTTGAAGAAACCTTTTTTTATTTTTACCTTGACAATACCTCCCTTTTTGAACTTCTTGTCACATTGCACTATGTATTTTCCAGGATTTACAGCTGCAAAAAGGTCAAACCCAATTTCGACAGCAGCAAGCTCACCATCACAGAGCAACACTTTGCCATCAACAAAGTCCTTTGCAAAAAAAGACCTAAATATCAGGTTTACGGATAAAAGGCCAATAATTACCAAAAGGACAGGTCTCAAATCCAACAGGTTTTCCCTAAGTGACTGAACAGCAATTAATGCATAGATAACGAGCAAGAGCATAATAAAAAAGTATGCAGCATATCTCCAAAAATCAGGCCCGGTTTCCCTTTTAAGCAAATAAAGAACTGCAACAAATGCAACAACGCAAGCCATTGCATAAAAAATTAAATATTGGTTGCCACTTAATTCACTGACAATGCCGCCAGCCATGAGCGCACAAAGCAGTATCAACTCAATAAGCACTAACTTAAGCTTTTTTTCCAACTAACCAACTCCTTTTCAAGCTCAACAACTTTTGGGTAGCTTTCACATATAATTTTCATAATTGAACTGTCTTTTAAACCATACCTTTTTTTCAAGTATTCAAACCTTTCATCCAAGCTTACCACTTTATCGTCTTGCACTCTTTTATCCGCATAGAATATTATTTTTTCCTCAATCGTTTTTATCTCGCCACGCAGTAGGTTCTCAAGAAGGTGTTTTCTAACAATGCTAGCAACACTTTTCATGCCGAGCTTTTCAAGTTCTTCTGCCGCAACCTTTCCGTGGTACCCTTTTTCAGAATTTAGTGTCTTTGCTTTATCTAAGTCGTGAAGTAATGCGCCAGCAACGACAAGCTTTTCATTCACTTCTATGCCACGGCTTTTTAGCATTTCGCATATTTCAAGCGCAAGCTCTTTTACTTTAATTGAGTGTTTTATTATGTTCTCTGGCACATCGTGTGCCTTTAGTATCTTAAGACACTCTTCCTCACTCGGCACGATGTCTTTTCTCAAACCTCAACACCTTTCTTATATCGCTTTTTTTCGGCTTAATTATGCCTTTTTCAGTTATTATGCCACTAACATACTTTGCAGGCGTAACATCAAACACTGGGTTTAATGCTTCAGCCCCAAAAGCCGCAACTCTTACCTTCCTTTGGCGTCCGTCAAACCCATCCACAAAAAGCAATTCTTCGCTAGGCCTATGTTCTATCTCTATATTTCTTCCGTTTTTGCATTCCAAATCAAAGGTGCTTTTTGGTGCAGCAACATAAAAAGGAATGCCGTTTTCTTTTGCAAGGACCGCTTTCTCGTATGTGCCAATCTTGTTTGCAAAGTCACCATTTGAAGCAATCCTGTCAGCACCA
Organism: Candidatus Iainarchaeum sp.; assembly: GCA_038886995.1. Classification (GTDB taxonomy): domain Archaea; phylum Iainarchaeota; class Iainarchaeia; order Iainarchaeales; family DTGL01; genus DTGL01. The sequence continues at coordinate 4,764 of JAWALG010000003.1, read as the reverse complement.
ACAATGCAAATATCAATTTTTCCTTGCTGCATAAAGAAGCCAGCAGCATTGTCTGCTATTATCGCATGCTTGATACCTTCATTGAGGAGCTCCCAAGATGTAAGCTTTGCGCCTTGCAGCCTAGGCCTTGTCTCATCCACAAAAACGAAAAATCTTTTTCCAGAATGCTTTGCAAAGTACATTGGTGCTAAAGCAGAGCCCCAATCATGAAGCGCTAGCCAACCAGCATTGCAATGAGTTAGAATTCCATAATTATTTTTTATGAGCTTTGATCCATGCTTGCCTATCAATTTGCCATTTTTTTCATATTCTCTTCCAATCTTTATGGCCTCATCAACCGCTGCCTTTTTTGCTTCTTGCAAATTTTTCCCGTAAATATTTTCCCCTATGCGTTCAACCGCATAAAAAAGGTCTCTTGCAGTGGGCCTTGTTTTTGCAATTGTTTGAAAAGAGCCAGAAACTTTTGCCATCCAATTTTTCTCTTGCTTGCATTCAAGAACCGCCTGTGCGCAAGCAAAAGCAGCAGCAGCACCTATTGACCCAGCACCTCTTACAGCCATGTCCCTGATTGCAGAGGCAGTTTCCCTGTGGTTCTTAAGAGTTATTATGTTGAACTCAAAAGGAAGCAACCTCTGATCAATCACCTTCACAGTGCCCTTTTCAAACCAACTCGCAGTAAACCATTTTTTAGTTTTACCAACTTTAACAAGCATTATAGCACCGATTATTAAAAGCAGTGATGCTAATATTTTTTAAGTATTTTTGATGTTTAGCAACTTATTTTCCTTTTTTACTTTTACCCCTTCTTTCTCTCTTCGCCTTGCTTGTAAGGCCTCTTTCAGCTCTTCCGCGGTGTTTTGAGCTACATATCCAGCTAATATTTTTGTCTGCTTTTATCTCTGGCGCGTTTCTGTCAACCAATATTACTTCGTAATATTTGTGCTTTCCGTCTTCACCCACATAATAAGAATTCAGAACTTCGCAGTTAGGGTACTTGCTGCTTGCGCGCAGCTCAGCAATCCTTTGCTTGCTTATATTCCTAGTTAGCTTATTAACACCCATGCGTTTTGGTCTTCTTCCAGAGCGTGGCCTTTTATGTGCGCCGCCACCGCGCTTGACCCTCACCCTTACAACTATAAAGCCCTTTTTTGCTTTGTAGCCTAAACTTTTTGCCCTTGGCAGGTTTGAGGGTTTGTCAATCCTACTTACTGCTTCTTCTGTTTGCCTGTAAGCAAGTGTCTTATTCTTTTTAATGGCCTTATAATTATAGACCCCTTTTTCTTCCATGTACTCTTTCCTAATTGTTTTTGCTATCTGCTTTGTTGCGCTCAAATAAACCACCAGAAAAACAAAACGAGATTCTTAATTTAATTATTTCTTCTAAGGAATTAATTTAAAGGTTTTGGTATGGGCTGTGAGACACCTTTTATATTGGTAAAGAATGCCAAAATGGGTTTAAAGAAAGGAGACAAATGCCTAAAATGCAACGAAGAAGCTTCAGTGTATCTTCCATATGGCCCACAAAAGTTTTGCGAAAAACATTTCATCCAGCTCACTGAAAAGAGGTTCAGAAGGACTGTAAGGAAATATTCTCTCATAAGAAAGAATGAACACCTTGTTGTAGCAGTAAGCGGCGGCAAGGATTCACTTACTGCACTTTACCTAACAAAAAAATATTTTGGAAAACAAAACAAAATAGCAGCACTTCTAATAGATGAAGGCATAGCCGGTTACCGAGATAAGGCCTTAAAAATTGCAGCAGCCCAATGCAAAGCTTGGGGAATACCTTTTAAGAAGGTGCGCTTTAAAGACGAGTTTGGCACAACAATGAGCAAAATTAGTAAAAAAATCAGCAAATCTGGAAAAAACTATGGCTCAATGTGCTCGTTTTGCGGCACTATGCGCAGGACAATAATGAACAAATATGCAAAAAAACTTGAGGCGGATAAGCTTATAACTGGGCATAACCTTGATGATGAATTGCAGAGCATACTGATGAATGCCTGTGATAATGACATTGCAAGGTTTTTTAGATCAGGTCCTGTGTCTGGCATTAAGCAAATTCCTGGCTTTGTCCAAAGGATAAAGCCAATATGTGAAATTCCAGAAGCGGAGATCTTCCTCTACGCTAATTATGTTGGCATAAGACACTACTCTGGTACTTGCTGCCCCTATAAGGGAAAAGCTAAGAGGAATATTTACAGAGATGTGTTGGACAAACTTGATGAACACTATCCAGGCACAAAATATTCCCTTTGGAATTTTTATACGAGCATAAGAGAAAAATTTCTTTCTTCAAACCTCTTCTCTGGGTTTCAGTTGAAAGAATGCAAAGTTTGTGGCGAACCAAGCACAAAAGAAATTTGCGATACTTGCCAGAAGTTGGCCGAAATAAATGATTAGTCCTCTCAATCGTGGCAAGTTTTTAAATTAATTGTGCATCAAAATCATTGTAAGGGCCTGTGGTCTAGTGGCTATGACACCTCCCTGACACGGAGGAGGTCGGCAGTTCAATTCTGCCCGGGCCCACTACTTTTTCTCAACAAGTGTGTCTAAGCTAAGCCCGATTATTTTTGCAAAGTTCTTTTCAAACTTGTTTAGTTCTTCTATCTTTTCGTCAATAAGCTTTACTCTTTCTTTGTATTGTGCATCCATTTGGTTTACTGTTTCATTGAATTTTTGTATCTTCTCATTGAACTTCTCAATGTGGCCATCAAGCACCTTCACAAACTGTTCCCTAAACACAGTAACGGCTTCAACCTCACTCTTTACTTTCTCAAGGTCTAAGCTTGCTGCTTCTTTGCTTATCTTCTGCTGTAATGCTTTCATCTCTTTCTCAAATTCCTCTTTCTTATCCTCAAGCTCTTTTTGCATTTCTTTTAGTGACTCCCTAACAATAGTTTGCTTTAATCTGTTTAAGTCCATTGTGGTGTACCCCTCAAACCCTTTCAAAACTCTTTCGCATCTTTTTATAATCCCATTTTCTATACCGTTTATGAACTCCTCTACCCTTGCTTTGTCTTCAGCCCTTATTTTATCGATGGCAGCAAGCAAGAACTCTTTATTTGATTTAGCCTCATTTTCTAATTCTAACTTTGCTTTTTCCAGCTCTTCCTTTAGCTTGCTGGTTTCTTCTATGAGCCTAGAGTAGTCCTTCTTCGCTGCTTCGATGTCCTTTGTAAGTTCGTTCATTCTGCTTTTGTAGTCCTTTTCCATCTGATTTATATGGGCTATTGTTTTTGTGTTTAGAACTTCGTCAAGCTTTTCAAGCTCTTTTGCCTTGAGGTCTGCGGAGTGCACAATTTCCTCAACAACATCTTCTGTTTCACCCATCTTTGCTTCAATCTCTGATATTTTTGCGCTTATTTTTGCAGTATACTCCTTTTCCAACGAACCAAGCTTTTCTTTGGCTATCTGCTCAATGTCTTTTGGAATCTGTTTCTTCATCTGCTCTAGCTCAGCCATCTTTGACTTTATTGCCTCAGGATTTATTTCTCTCTTCATTGCTTCAAGCTCTTCAAGGTGCTTGTTTATTTCAGCCACAAGTTCATCTCTTGTGGCTATTTTCATACTCTCTATGTGATTTGCGGCTTCTTTAAGAAGGTCTTCAATAACTTCTGACTCAAGCTCAAGTGTTTTGACAACACGCGTATCTAAACGGCTTATTTCCTGCTGTGCTTTCCTTAAAAATTGCTTAGTGTCCATTCTTGACTTTGCCAAAGCGTCTTCTACTTCTGTTACGAGTGTCTGCTTTATAACATTTATCTCTTGCCCAGCTTCACCAACCTTTTTTTCCATCAGCTGATTTATTTCCTTTGTAATTCTGGCTTTTATATCCATCGCTGCATTCTCAAGCTCTGCTCTGGCATCTTCACTAACCTTCTTTATGCTGTATCTCATGCTCGCAAGGTCGCCCTCAAGCTTGTTTATTTTGTTTAGCGTAGCAGATGAAACCTCTTTTGCCATTTTTTCGCTTTTCTCGTCGATCTCTTTCATTACTTCTGCTACGCGCTCTTTGATATCTCTTTCAAGGGATTCTTTTAGCAGCTCAGCTTCCTCTTTGGCTGCATCTACATTCTTTTTTGCTTCAGATAACTCTTCCAATAACTTATCCTTGTCTGCAGTCACATTTTTCAATTCTTCAACTATCTGGCTGTGTTTTTCAGCCATTGTCTTGATCTCAGCTATCTTAACGTTTAGAATCTCTTCCATTTCTTTCTGCTTTTGTTCTATATCGCTCATTATTTTTTGAGTTGTGAATACAATCTTTGAGTCAATAAGCGCAATTAGCTTATTTTTTTCTGCCTCGAACTGAGCTGCTGTTTTTTCTTCAACTTTCTTATTTACCATGTTTATTACTGCGTTTTGCCAAAGTTCAATTGCCTTGCTTTCGAAACCACTTGGCAACCCCTTATCTAATTTTTTTTCAGAACTAGCCTTTGTTTCTGTTGTAACCCCTTCGGACTTAGCTTGTGCTATTAGCTCTTTTGCCTCTTTTTCGCTTATGCCTACGTCTTGAAGGTTCTTTACTATTTCTTCATCCGATAAGTCGAGGCTTATTAACTTTTTTACAGTATCAAGTATTATCGCACGCCTTTTTTCTTCTGTCTCTGGCATTCAAATCCAATCTATATTACACATATCAAATATAAAAACTTTCCCTCATAGGAACCTCCAGCGGGTTCCTATGACCTCCAGCAACCGAAATAAAACCTCCAGCGGGTTCCTATGACCTCCAGCAACCGAAATAAAACCTCCAGCGGG
>JAWALG010000002.1:0-46742 GCA_038886995.1 Candidatus Iainarchaeum sp. | reverse complement strand
AGTAATTGATGCACTTTTTTATTTTTTGTTTTCGGAGAAGAAAAAGCCAACAGCTGAGCAAATAAAAAAATATCTTGAAGAGAAGAAAGGCATAAAAACCTCTGAAAGATTGGTAAGGTATCACTTGCAAAAGCTTATCGACATGCACATTATTGAAAGGAAAAATAGCTGTTACTGCATAAATGCTGCGCCAAATGCTGAGCGTGAGGACTTTGTTGCAGCATTGGAATACCATTTGAGGACTGAATTTGAGCAAACCATAAAACAAATAATTCTGGGCATTGGTAAACTCGTTGAAAAATATGAGGGCTAAACCATTTTACTTTGGCAGTCGATTCACTTCTTTTCAATAACCATTAATTCAAAACTCCTTGAGTCAAAATTGGTCTCGTCGTAGCCCTCATAAACAAAAAGTTCAACCTTGTATTTTCCCGGGGCGGTTATTGAAAATTCAATGGAATCATCTGCAGATTCGTTGCTTAGGAGTGCAATATCTTTCCCTTTAAAATCCTTTATGAAAAGCCAGCCCTCGCCTGAAAGCTCCATGTGAGAAGCGTAAAGCTTTAGCACTGGTGTTACTACAAGTGATGTTTTGCCAGTGTTTTTTAGGGAATATTTAATAGTCATCGTTTCTCCGGTAATAGCGGGGCTACTAGTTGGCACTATGCTAAAGCCCTCGATTGAGATTTGCGCTGGCTCTTGTCCAAAGTAAACCTTGCAAATAGTTAATGATTGGAACCTGCATCTTGCTGAAACAGATGTTTGCTTTTTTTGTTTTGAGGTCAAGAACCTTGATGTTTCTGTGTTGTCCCATTCGAGTGGCTTTCTGCAGTTTTGTCCCATGTCACAGCAAACTGCTGGGCTATTGCAAAGGAAAATCAATGATCTTTGTTCATTCTCAAATATATCTGCAATCAAAGTGCCGTTTAGGAGAAGCATCTTTGAGTAGTACTTTCCTGGATGTGCTTCAGCAATTCTAATCAGTTCTTTGATTTCTTTTTCAATGTCAACAGTTGGTTCAAACAATCCAAAAATTTCTATGAGTATTGCAACCATCACAATTGCTAAAAATGCAACAACAAATAGCTTAAATGTGTCCATGCTTAACAAAGTATCTGGTGTTAAGCTTTTAACCATAAATGCGCTACTCGTTCTTTATGATTGCTATAATAGTATCTAAGTTGGACCCTGCGGGAATGAAAATCTCCGAGAAGCTCCTTAGGTCGGGTTTCAAAAAATCTGAAGATTTTTTTGATGGAAATTCTGTTTATGACAATAAAGAAAAGGGGATGAAGCTATATTTCATAAATTCAGACCAAATATTTGCAGATTATGTAGACAAAATTAACTGCGATCTTTTTGTTTTTGCTTCAAAACACTCATCCGAATCTAAGAAACCTTCGCTTACAGTACACCCAATAGGGAATTGGGGGAAAGCAGAACTCGGCGGCAAAGATTTTGAGCTTGTAAAAGCAAGTGCTACGGTTATGAAAGCGTATCTGCAATATCTAAAAATGTTAAAAAATAAGTTATGTATAGATTATGAGTTAGTTTATGAGGCAACACACCATGGGCCTTACCTGGAAAAGCCGACAGTTTACATTGAGATTGGCTCGAGCACTGAACAGTGGTCTGATGAAAAAGCAGCAAAGGCAGTGGCTGAGACAATTGTCAATGCTGACTATAATGTTAAGACAAAGGCAGTTCTCGGCTTTGGTGGGCTTCATTATAACCAACATTTCACTAAGATAGCTTTGGAAACAAAATTTGGGTTCTCTCACATGTGCCCAAAACATTACCTTGCAGCACTAAACAAAGAATCTGTTGAAAAAGCAGTTAACTGCACTGTGGAAAAGGTTGAGGCCTTTGTAATTGAAAGAAAAGGGCTTTCAACTGAAAAAGCACGAGTAATTTCTCTTTTAAGGAATTTTGGAATTGATATTATTAAAACAGAAGATGCAATGAAGGTTTTTTAGGGCTGCAATCTGCCACGGTCCATGGCTTCTTTTGGATTTTTTGCACCAATTAAGAACAAAGCAACTTTTATCTCTTTGATTATCTTATTAAGGTAACTTTCCACGCCTTTGTAACCGCCTTTGCTCTGGGCTTCGAGTACCGGCCTTGCAATGCTTGCAATGTTTGCACCAAGGACAAATGCTTTAACAGCATCAAGTCCTGAGCGTATGCCACCACTAGCAATAATAGTTCCTTTGAAAGCTTTCCTGCATTCAGCTATGCTGCTTGCAGTCGGAATTCCGAAATCCCAAAAAATTTCACCGAAAGTGAAATTGCTGCGCAGATATTCTATTGCTGTCCATGAAGTGCCACCTGCGCCTTGGACATCAATTGCTTTTATATTAGTTCTTGCAAGTTCTTGCGCTACTTTGAGGGAAATTCCATGCCCAACCTCTTTTACATAAACTGGCTTGCTAAGCTTTTTGGAAAACTCATCAATCTTTTTTAGACAACCCCTGAAACTAGGTGTGCCGTCTGGCTGTATGGCTTCTTGTGCTGCATTTATGTGTATTGCTAATGCATCCGCGCCAATAGAGTCAAGTGCATTTTCCAATTGTTCAACAGAGTATTCTTTGAGTTGAGTCACGCCAATATTTCCGGCAACAAAGATGTTTGGCGCAACGTCCCTAACATAATAAGTGTGCTTTAGGTTTGGATTTTCTAGCATCGCTCTTTGCGAGCCTACACCAAAGGCAATCCCAAGAGATTCACAGGCCTTAGCAATGTCCTTGTTTATCTGCTTTGCTTCTTCTATGCCACCAACCATTCCACTAACCATAAGAGGTGCATTAAGTTTTTTCCCAAGAAAATCTGTCTCAAGGCAAACATCATCTAGGTCTATCTCAGGCAAAGCCGTGTATTCCAAAAGCACTTTTTCAAGCCATGTAGTGGTAGAGCGGAAGTCAACATTTTGTGTTAGCGAAATTTTTATGTGTTCGCGCTTTCTATCTTTAGTGCTCATAAAAAAGATAAAATTGCAACTTTATTTAAAGGGTTATTCTTATTTATTTTGCAATTCATTGGCAAGGTCTTTTTTCATCTCTTCTTTAAGTTCTTCCTTTATTTCTCTTTTAAGTTGTTCCCGAAGCTCTTATTTGCTTTAAGCGACTCTTTGAAAAGCTCTCTTGTCGTATCCTTCCTTGGCCCCAATAGTGTCACTACTTACCCAATGATTGTGCCTACTCTGTGCCCAAGTATTGCCCTTTTCAGATTACCGTTTTTCTCTGCGCCTATTATTTGGGATTTTATTCCTTTTCTTGAAAGAGCAACTAGCTCTTCAACCTTTGAGAGCATGCCGCCGGTTACATCAACACCATGTGACCCTGAAAGCATTCCTTTTATTTTTGGGAAATTTTCTTTTGTAATTCTAGGGATAATCTTTGCTGATGGATCTGAAAATGGATCTGAAGTATAAACGCCATCAACTATGCCTGCAACAATTATCTTTTTGGCTTTTAGCTTTAAGGCCAAGTGTGCAAGTATCTGCTCTGTTGAAATTATGGTTATTCCCTTGAATGTATCGAAAGCAGCATCGCCGTATGGCACAGGAACTATTCTATTTTTTAGTGCTTCTTTAATTACCCTCACATCACCACAAATTACTTCGCCATGTTTGCAAAGCATAAAAGCGCTTGGTTGAATACTTATTGCGTTTATTCCAGCATTCAAAAAAGCTTTGACTACTATACGGTTTAACCTTGCGGCTGCATCATTTGTAAGACAAAACCCCTTCAGGCTATCCTTGTTTAAAATGCCTTCATTAACTCTATATTCCTTTGCTGGATAGTGAGGAAAGCTTCCGCCGCCATGTGCAACTATAAGCTTTTTCTTCTTAACAAAGGGCTTTATTTCAGAAGCCAAAGAATTGATTACATCCAAACGTGCCTTCTCTCTTTTGCGCTTGTCAGTTATAAGTGAGCCACCAATCTTGATTAGCACAAGGTCTTTCAAATAATCACCTGCGCTTTGTCAGCATCTACTTTAATCTCTGAGGCCTGTTTCAACTTTTCTATCTTTATCTTATCAACACAAGGAATCTCTGCAAGTATTGCACCTATTGCCACAATTGCTTCACATTCTTTTAGGATAAGTGCAGCCGGTGCCTTATTGTTTTTCTTTAAGCGATAAATTGTGTAACTTCCAACAGTTGAGCCTTTGCCAAAAGGAAACACAAGTATTTTTCCTGCTATGCTCTTGCCTTCTAGCGGATGGCCTTTTTCAATAATAAGTCCTTTCTCTGGATCAACGCCGCCAAAGAAGGATATTGGCTTTTCACTGAAAAGGCACTCGCCCTGTGCCTTGCCTGATGAAATTTTTCTCCCTTTAAGAATCATTTAAGGCCTCCTTTATACATTCTTCAAGCGTAGCAATCCTAACTTTGAAGTTATTTGAGCCCCTACCATAAAAACAGGCCTTTGCAGAATTAGTAATCATACTCTTAAATCTGCCTTTTAGAGGTGCTACTGCCATACAAGTGTCGCAAGCAAACTTTGCCCCGGCTTTTTCAATAATTTCAGTATAGCCCATTGTGTCAGAAATTTTTTTTACAGGCCTTGCACAGAAAATCAAAAATTCTTTCTTTACGGTTTTTCCTTTCAGCGCTTTTGCAATCTGCTGGATTTCAGTTATTGATGCGTGCGGACAGCCAATAGCAACAAAGTCATGCTCTTTAGTGTCTGTGAGAGATGCCTTGGCTTTTTCAATATCAGCTCTTGTTATGTATACTTTCTTTTTTGGAGGCTTGACCTTTTCAGGGGTTATGCCTTCCATGTGGAAAATCGCAGTGCCACCGAAAGTTGCAATTGATGCACAAAAGCTCTTTAATTCATCAATGCTTGCGCAGGATATTCCTTTTATTAAAGGAACTTCGCTTCCAATTTTTTCCCCCAAAGCTTTTCCAAGAGCCCCAAAGTCAGTTATGTCATTAAGTTCTGTTTTAACTTCAACTAAGTATTTTGGCTTACGGTTCTTTTCTAAGTGCAGGCCATACTCAGGTGTTTTTCCTGTTAAAGCGCTAGCCAAGCTTGAAAAGCCGCTCTCACGGTTTGTCCTTGCGCCAAGCACTGAATTTGCAAAGCACACTGCACTGCTTTCGCTCCAGGCAATATGTGCCCCATACTTTGGAATGTTGCCTATTAAGTAAGGTGTACATGTGCACGTAACCAACACCCCCATCTTCTTAAAAGTATCAATTACGCGTTGCTGTTTTTCAGCAAAATTTTTATTAATGCCTAAGGACTGCCAATTTTCAATGTCCATTCCTGCCGGGTTCAAAGTTGTCAAAGGAACTATCACTTTTGCGTCTTGGGCAAGTTCCTCTAAAAGACCAAGACCGGCATCACCCAAATTGTGGTAGCTTACTCCTGCAATCTGAACGCTTTCCACTGGAATTAATCTTTTTGCAGAGTAAATGTTTCCAAGTGCAACTAGAATTTCCATTGCCTTTTTTGCTGCTTTGCCGTGCTTTCCATTAAGAAATTCTTTTTCTTCTTTGCTTAACTTCATCTTTTTTCACCAAGTATTTTGAAATATTAATACGCTCATAAGAAACTTTTTTGAAATCTAATTTGTCCTTGTTAGAAGGCACAGTTAGGTCAAAGCCAATTTTGCAGGTGAGCCTACTTGGTTGCTCTGCGCTTGGATCCAAGCTAGAGCCCTTCTGCTTTGGGAAAACGTGCATTTGCTTGTCACCTTGGAACCTTGTTGCGAAGGCCCATTCAACTTCTTGCATATCGTTAGCGTTAATGTCTTCATCAACAACAAAAACATGTTTTAGTGAGCTGTGGCCTTTAAATGCCGCTTCTATAACTTTTTTTACTTGTTCATCATTTTCCTTTTGAATCTGAACTACGGCGTGCAACCAAGAGCAGCCACCCTGCGTTATGTTTACATTTTTGCATTTTGCAAACTTGCTAACCTCTGTAAATATCGTGGGTTCCCTTGGCATCCCCATAAGCAAGCCGTGTTCATTGCCTCCTGGAAGCAAAGCGTGCCAAATTGCGTTTCTTCGGTGAGTTATCCTTTTAACCTTAAGAATGGGCTGCTTTCTTATGAAGTCCCTTGTTCCAGTAAGGTCCAAAAACATGCCTTCGTCAGCAAGCTCATTCATTGTAAGAGTGCCTTCAATTATAAACTCAGAGCTTGAAGGAACATAGACATCTGCAAAAGCTGATTTAACTACTTCAAATCTCTCAAGTGCGCTTGCTATTTCAAACTCAAACTCACCTACTGGCGGACTCGTGGCTCCAGCAAGCAACACACTTGCAGGATTGCCAACACAAACAGCAACGTTTAGTTCGCCACCAGCTCTTTGCAAGAACTCATAGAGATTACGCTCACAAACCCTTACTGAAAATGTTTTTTTATCAAGCTGCATGCATCTGTGGAAAGAAGCATTCATACCAAGCTCTTTGTCACGTGCTACAAAAACACCAGAGGTTATGTAGTTGCCACCATCAATCTTTGTGTGCCTTAGTATCGGCAACTTATCTAAGTCAATGTTTTCTTCATCAATAATAACTTCTTGGCAAGGACCTTTTTTAGCAACTTTAAGTTTTTTTGGATTATTCAGGGCTTTTACCATAATCTTTATCAGGTCCTGCTCTTTGCCTCCGAAGTATTTTGCAATGTATTGCTTTGAAGAAAAAATGTTGCCAGCAACCTTGAAATTCGATTCTTTAATTTTTTCAAATAAAACTGGCTTGCCATCTAAGGCCTTGAGTATTGCTGCAGCTTCAAATTTTTTTGAAACTTGTTTTTCTATTTTTATAAGGCAGCCATCTTTTTCAAGCTTTTGAATAAAACTTCTAAAATCCATTGTTCCACCTCTTATAAAGTGTATTTTCAATTCCGAGGAGATCTAAAATTTTGCCAACTATAAAGGCCTCAATATCTGCAATGCTTTTTGGTTTTGAATAAAAGCCAGGTGAAAGTGGAAAGACGATGCCGCCATAAATTGCAATTTTATAGAGGTTTTCAAGCGCGGGCGCGCTAAGCGGGGTCTCCCTTACGCAAACAATGAGCTCCTTTTTTTGCCTCAGCATGTTGTCAGCGCACCTAGCAATTAGGTTGTCTGTATGTGCATTTGCTATATCACTGACTGTTTTTATGCTGGCTGGAATTACCACCATCGCATCAACAGGAAAGCTTGTGCTAGAAATGCTTGCTGCTAAGTCACTGTTTTTATAAACTTTAATTCCTTTGAGGTCAATCTTTTGGCCTTCGTGCTTTGCTACTTCCTGAGACCACTCTGAAAAAATGGTGTGCAACTCAATATTTCTTTTTTTAAGTTCTTTTATAAGGAGTGCAGTGTAATTCAAGCCACTAGCACCGCATGCTGCAACAATTATTCGCATATTTTTGCACCATCGCCACCTATTGCAGTAATCATTGCTTCAGCACCAGTAAGCTCTATTGCCTTTGCAACCTTTGTTTCTTCACCTTTTTTTGTCAATGCAAACATTACGCCACCCCAACCACCGCCGCTAAGCTTTGCGCCGAGAGCACCAGCATTAAGCGCCTCGTTTATGCAGTCATCAAGCTTTGGATGACTCAGGCCAAGCTTTGAAAGTATTTTTTGGTTTTCATTCATTAGCTTTCCTAGTGTATATATGTCTTCATTTTTTAATGCAACCTCTATTTTATTGCAAATAACGCTTATTTTCTCAAATTCTTCTTCAACCATGCGGGGGAACCTTTTAATAAGTGATGGTACATGCATACCAACTGTTAGTGCTGTTGGTGCTCTTACTCTTGTGTTCCCCACAACTATCCTGAAGCAATGCTTGCCCAAATCATTTGAGTTTATTGTGGCCTTTCCTTCTTTCTCTATCTTTTGGATCCTATTGTAGCCGCCTATTGAGCTTGAAAGAATCTCACTACCAGAGGCCTTGCCACCATGAATCTTGGCCTGCAATGGATAGAGGTAGTCAAAAAAGTTTTCCCTTTTTATTTCAAGTTCGAAAAGCAGATTGAGTGAGTGTAAAACTGCACTAAGCGTAGCAGTACTTGAGCTGAGTCCTGACTCAACAGGGACATCTGATTCAATTTTCAAATTAAGGCCACTTTCAATTTCGTGCCTTTTAAATAAGCTCTCAACTAAGTCGAAAAAAATAAAGAGCTCTTTCTTGCCTTCGCGCCCAATAAGTTTTTTGTTTTTTATATTTGCTTTTGCTTTGCCAAGCTCTCTGCTTACTACAACAATCCTTTTGCTGCTAACTTTATTTGCAGTACAGTATGCTCTTTTATCAACAGCAGCAATTATTGCTGGGTGGCCATAAACAACAGCGTGTTCACCTGTTAAAAAAAGATTCCCTGGAGCGCTAGCCCTTACAATCTTCAAAAAACCACCATTAGGCAATGTCAATAATAATTATTGAACGACTTTAAACTTATATCCATATGTTATTGTTCCGTATTTGTCTGGCTCTCCGACTTGTCTGAAAACCTTCTTCACTTTTGCGCCAATGGCTATTTTTTCTGGTTCAGAGTCAACAATTTGACTTAGCACTCTTGCCTTATTTTCAAGCTCAATGATTGCTAAGTAGTATGGCGCTTCATTCTTAAAGCCCTCTGGTGGCACATGCACCTTAGTGTAGCTTAGTATTTTTCCCTGCCTTGGCATTTCCATCTGCACTAGCTTGCCCTTTCGCCTGCAATTTGGGCATATTGCCCTTGGCGGAAAAAATGCCTGTTTGCATACTTCGCAGTAGTTGCCCCTAAGAAGATACCTTTCTGGAAACCTTCTCCAGTTTAATGGCGCTATGTTTTGCATAGAATCACCCCTTGAACCGCCTATAAATTGTTACAACAGCTGTTGCTCCTGAGCCACCAACATTATGTGTAAGGCCTATTTTTGGATTCTTTATTTGACGCTCGCCTGCTGTGCCCATAAGCTGGTAGTATGCTTCTGCTGCTTGTGCAACACCTGTTGCACCTACAGGGTGTCCTTTGCCTTTAAGGCCACCACTGGGGTTTATTGGTATTTTGCCTTTAAGGGAGGTCTCGCCTTTTTCTGTTGCTATGCCCCCTTTGCCTTTCTCAAAAAATCCCAGGTCTTCAATGGCTAAAATCTCAGCAATTGTGAAGCAATCATGCACTTCAGCAAAGTCAATGTCCTTCGGGCTCAGGCCTGTTTTTTGGTATGCTTTTTGTGCGGCCATTCTCGTTGCTTTTAGCTCAGTTAGGCTTTTCCTGCCTGTGATTGCCAATGAATCTGATGCTTGCTCCGAAGCAATTATTTCAACGCCTTTTAGGCCAAGCTCACTTGCTTTTTCATTAGAGCACAGTATTAAGGCAGCAGCACCATCAGTTATTGGGGAGCAGTCAAGAACCTTTATTGGCTCTGCAACATAGCCTGATTTCATTACTTCTTCGATAGTTATTTGGCGATGAAATTGTGCGTTTGGGTTAAACATTGCATTTGCATGGTTTTTTACAGCAACAGCAGCCATCTGCTCTTCTGTTGTACCAAATTCTTGCATATGCGCTCTTGCAAGCAGCGCATATAAGCTTGGAAATGTTGCACCATGGAATAGCTCTATTTCTTGGTCTCCTGCGCCACCTAAAGCAAAGCTTACTCCTTCTGTGCTAAGCTCAGTCATCTTTTCTACACCACCAACAGCAACTATGTCATGTGCACCGCTCTTTATTGAAAGGTACGCTGTTCTCAATGCTACGCCACCAGAAGCACATGCTGCTTCGACTCTTGTGCTTGGCACTGGGTTTAGGCCAAGTTGGTCTGCTATCAGCGCACCAATGTGTTCTTGCCCAATAAATCTGCCTGATGCCATGCAACCACCGTATATTGCTTCGATTTTTTCTCCGTGGAGGCCTGAGCTTTCTATTGCTTTGAGGGCAGCCCCAAGTATAAGTTCCCTGAACGAAAGGTCCCAATGTTCATCAAATTTTGTAACACCAGCGCCAACAATAACAACCATCACATCACCTTACAAACTCTTTATCTTGCGCCTATGTCTCAAATAAAGTGCGTAGTCAATATACTCCTTCTCTTTAATCATTTCAAGTACAGGAACCTTTGCTTTCCTTGCAGAGATATTTTCAGTTGTGTTAATTATGAAAGCGTCGCTTCCTGCACCACTGCCATAGCTCACAGCAAGTATTTTCTGTCCCGGCTTTGCAACATCGAGAATACTTGCAAGACCAATCATTGTTGATCCGCTGTAAGTGTTGCCTATAAGCGGTGTTATAAGACCTTGTTCAACTTTTTTAGTATCTATTCCTAAGATGCTAGCTGCTTTTAGTGGAAATTTGCCATTTGGCTGATGAAAGACAGCATAATTAAAATCATCTGCTTTGTAGCCTGTTTCGTCAAGAATCATCTTTGTGGCACCAAGAACATGCTTAAAGTATGCCTCTGCTGTAAATCTTCCAGTATGCTCAGGAAAATCGGCTTTAGGCCTGCGCCAGAAGTCTGGCATATCACTTGTATAGCTACAAGTACTTTCAATCTCTGCAATCACTTCCTCTTTTTTATCACCTATAAAAAATGCAGCAGCGCCGCTTGCAGCAGTAAATTCAAGGGCATCGTTTGGCTTGCTTTGCGCAGTATCGGAGCCAATAGCTAAGCCAACATCAATCATTTTTGCTTTCTTTAAAGCATAACAGACCTGCATGCCTGCAGTGCCTGCTTTGCATGCAAACTCCATGTCAACAGCAAAGTACTTGTTTGTTGTTCCAAGAGCATCGCCAACAATGCTAGATGTTGGGTTTACTGCATAAGGATGGCTCTCAGACCCAACATAAATTGCATTGATTCTTTTTGGGTCAATGCCAAAATCTTCAATGCCGCGCCTTGCTGCTTCAACTGCTAAAGTGCAGGCATCCTCGTCAATTGAAGCCACTGCTTTCTCTTGAACGCCTATGCCGCCAGAGCTTTTCTGCCAAACACGCTCTATCTCGCTTACCTTTATTCTTAGCTTAGGAACATAGACACCATAACCTATTATCCCAGCAGTCATATCTTATCGCCCCTAATTTTTTTAAGTATCTCCCTAGCTGCTGCTTCATTAATTAATCTTTTAGAAATCATTTCTTCGGCAACAACATCAATTTCATCTGCTTTTGCTCCTGCTTGAACAGCAATATTTTTAGCGTGTAGCTTCATGTGGCCGTATTGTATGCCTTCTGTTGCAAGCGCATAAATTGCAGCAAAATTCTGCGCAAGACCTACAGAAGCAACAACTTCTGCTAATTCTTTAGCGCTTTTTACACCTAAAATTTTTAAGCATAGCTTAGCCATTGGATTTACCCTTGTAGAGCCGCCAACTATGCCTAGCTGCAGAGGCAAAGCTATCTCGCCCAACAGATTTCCGTTTTTGTCCTTTGAATATTTTGTGAGAGGCCTATATTTTCCTTTGAGTGAAGCAAACCCGTGCGCCCCGGCTTCTAAAGCCCTAAAATCGTTGCCTGTTGCTATTGCAACTGCATCAATGCCATTCATTATTCCTTTGTTGTGGGTTACTGCTCTGAAAGGATCAGCGCTTGCGAATTTCCAAGCATTAAGCACAGCTTCAACTGCGCCTCTGCAGCTATCGCTCTCAAGCGCTTCTCTTGGGAAAACTGCTTTTGCTTTTGCGATGCGGTAAACAGCCAAATTTGAAAGTATCTTAAGGCCTGTTTTGCAGGCACAGATTTTTTCAATTTCTGGAGCAATTGCTTCGCACATAGTATTGACAGCATTTGCGCCCATGGCGTCGCGAACATCAACTATGAGGTGTATTACAATAAAATCCTTGAATTTTCTCAAGGTTAAATCTTTGGCACCGCCGCCAAAAGAAACTAGGACTTTATCACAAGCATTGGCTTTTTCGAGAAGAATTTTTTTGTTTTTCTTTATCTTTTTAGCGACTTCTTGAGCTTTGCTACCCTTTACCATAACCTGAATTTGACCAACCATAAGCTGTTCATTTGATTCTGCCTTAAAACCGCCCCCGAGCCTTGCGAACTTGGCTGCTTTGCTTGCTGCTGCAACAACGCTGCTTTCTTCAATAGCCATTGGCACAAGATAATCCTTGCCGTTAATTAGGAAGTTTGTGGCTATGCCTAAAGGCAGTCCAAATACGCCGACAACATTCTCAATCATTATTTCTGCTGTATTGAAGTCCATTGGCTTAAGTTCCTTAAGAAGAGCAATATCTTCTTCAGAAAGGCCGCATTGTTGTTTAAGCACGTGAAGGCGCTCTTCCTGGCTCATCTTGTAAAAGCCGCTTATGTCAGAGGCCATCAAACCACATACCACATATTGCTTAAACAAAATTAAAAAGGTTACGCTTTTTGGCTATAAGAAGTTCGTCAAAAAGCGAAATTCAACAAAGAAAACATTGGGGCCTAAGAAAGTTTTACAATTAAAAAAAGTTGCTAATATTATATTGGAAAATTCTTGAAATCAAATTATTCAAGGATCTAATGTGTGACTTAAAAAGAGTTTGCATTGAAATTTTAGTTGAGATCTTTTGGGTGTTTTGATTTGGTTAAAGCCATTATGTTTGACATTGGCGGCGTGCTTGTAGAAAGGCCTAGCCGGAAGCGCCTTGATCTCTTTTCAAAAGAATTTAAGCTTAACGAAGAGCAAAAAGAAGAAGCAGCAAAAGCGTATAAGGCCTTGGAGAAAAAATGGATGAAAGGCCTTATCACTGAGAAGGAGCTTATATCAGGCATTTTGAAAAGAATTGGAGTAAAAGCAAAAGCCAAAATTGTTTGGAAAAAGTATTTCAAAAAAGCGTACAAGGAAAAGAAAGAGGTTATTGCTATAGCTAAAGCACTTAAAAAAGCAGGTTATAAGCTTGCAGTACTTTCAAACGCAAGCAAACCCGATGTTGAATACCTCAAAGAGCGAGGTTTTATGAAGCTTTTCGATTATGCCTTTTTTTCTTGCGATCTTAAATGCGCAAAGCCAGAGAAAAGAATATACTTGAAGGTGCTCAAAGACATCAAGGTAAAAGCAAAAGATGTTATTTTCATTGATGACTTAAAGGAAAATGTTGCTGCCGCAAGAAGGGTTGGAATAAAGGCAATAGTTTATGAGGATCCGGATAAATTAAAAAGAGAGTTAAGGATTGCAGGCATTTATTTCTAAGGTGTGAGCATGCATTATAGCAAAGAAGATGCTGAATTGCTTTCAGCATATGTAAGCAATCTTGACAAGAAGGTTTATGTTTTTAGGAATCTCCCCCCAGAGGTGATTAGCACAATATTTGCTTATGTAAGCAGGTCTCCTCTCGGGTTTAGGGAAATCTTGCTGAAAATGATTAAAGAAGAGGGTGTTATTTCAAAGCCAATTAGTCAGAAGGTGAATGAAGCAGTAGAGAAAAAAGCTGCTGAATTCCAGAAAAAATGGGTTGTTGGTTTTGGACATTTTAGCATAGCCGAGCATGCTGTGCTTAACATTGCTATTGAGGACATAAGCATATTGTTGACTAAAATCCTTGAGGACAATCGCCTTGCAAGCTATACGGAAAAAAGCACTCGTTACCAGGTTTTTGATAAAAGCAGATACTATAAGCCAAAAAAAATAATGGGCTCAAAGCACAGCAAGCTCTATGAAGAAACGATGAATGGGTTATTTGATTTTTACTCCAAGAGTTTTGGTTCTGCTGAAAGTTACTTTAAAGAAAAATTTCCGAAAAAAGAAGGCATGAGCGATGCATATTATGCTTCATATATTAAGGGTAAAGCATGCGATGTTTTAAGATATGCTCTGCCAGCGTCAACATTGACAAATGTTGCCGCTACATTTAACGCAAGGTCCTTGGCACATGCTGTTGAGAAATTGCTCTCAAACCAGCTTGATGAGGCCAAGCAGCTAGGCCTATTGATGAAAGAGGAGGCTTCAAAAGTTATGCCAACGCTCGGCAGCTTTGCCGAAAGAAATCCTTACATTGAAGAAACTGAAATGGCGCTTTCAAAGATTGCAAAAGAATACTTTGGGGGAGAAAAGACAGCTATTGCGACAGAAGTTGCTGGTGGAAGTGAGGTTAAGCTGTTGTTTTATGAGAAGGATGCTGAAGACAATCTCATAGCAGCAATCATGTATAAGCACCTAAATGTTCCTTTTAAGGATTTGTTCAAAAAGGTCAAAAAGCTGAGCAAAGAGAAAAAAGAAAAGATATTTGAAGAATTTTTCAAAAGGATTCAAAACAAAGATGAGCCGCTTAGGGAGATTGAGCACACAACATACACCTTTGAAATATTGATGGATTATGGCGCCTATAGGGATATTCAAAGGCATCGCATATGCACACAAACAACTCAGCTTTTGAGCACTAAGCATGGTTTTTGTGTGCCT
Organism: Candidatus Iainarchaeum sp.; assembly: GCA_038886995.1. GTDB lineage: Archaea > Iainarchaeota > Iainarchaeia > Iainarchaeales > DTGL01 > DTGL01. The sequence goes on along the minus strand of JAWALG010000002.1, from coordinate 32,422 downwards.
GAAGAATTAGATGCTATGGGCCTTAAAAAGGAGTTCTGTGAAAATATGGAAAGAGCGGCTGAACTATACAAGGCAGTTTCTGAAGAATTTCCCATAGAAGCGCAATATTGCGTGCCACTTGCTTTCAGAAAGAGAACGCTTTTTACAATGAATGCTAGGGAGCTTTACCATATTATAAGATTGAGGTCTGGAAAAACAGGCCATAAAAGCTACAGAAAAGTTGCTCAGCAGATGTATTGTGAACTACAAAAAGCACAGCCATTGATTGCGAAATACTTTGCGGTTGATTTGAGTTAACTTATTTTCTTGCTAACAAATCCGCGTAGTACTGTTTACATTCCCTTCTCCAGTTCACTGTAAGAACTATTTTTATTCCATCATCCGTGTAAGCCACATTTATATCCTTATCAGATAGTTTATCACACATTGATGCTCCAGTTCCGCTATAGAAACCATAGTTAGCATAGCATCGTGACACTTCGTAGATAAAGTAATACTCTTTTGTAGAGGTATATTTTGCCATATTTTCTTCGGTGAATTTTTTCAGGGCTTCACACAATGGAAGGATATTTTTTGCAGTGTTGGGATCGTAACCGTAGTAAGTTACCATGCTGCTCAAGCAATATTGCTTAACCGTCAAATCAGTGGTGTCAGTAAGGCAGCTTTGTACCTTCGCTTCCATGTTTACGTCCTTTGGTGTGACTGTTGGAAATGGCGGTATCGTATAGTAGTCAAATGAAGGATAGCATGATGTTTTATCGCAGTTCTTACCTATGCAGATGTCGAGGTATATTGTGCTATAGTCGCTCAGGTTGCTTTCAACATCTGCTGAGACTTTCTTTGTTTCCCCGGCTTTTATCTTATAGAAGCCAATGTTTTTGTCAAAAATAATCTTTTTCCTAGAGTAGTCTGAATAGCCCTTTATTGTTAGGTCTCCAGAATAATCTTTTGTAGCATATTTGTTATTTAACCTAAAACTTATGCTGTTTTTGTCGCAATTCAAGTTGTCTGAATAAAACTCGTTGTATGAATAGCTGGTGCTACAATAATAATATTTGGTACACTCGTCATCAATGCAAACCTCAAGGTACTCGGAGCCGGAAAGCGTGGTGTTTGGGTTAAACTCAAAGCTTTTCTTCTTGTATGATTCTAATGAAACATACCCTAGGTCCTTTTCCACTAAAGTTTCACCTGAAAATTCATCTTTGAGTTTTGCCTTCAAAGTGCCTTGCATTGCTGAGTATGGATACAGCACAAAGGAAACATTTTCATCGCTGCAGCTTGCAGAATATACAGTAAATGTGTAAGTGTAGGAGGAGATATAACAACCGTAGCTCCTGCCCTTTTGGCATTTGTCGCCTACGCACAACTGTACCTCTTTTGAGCCGTCAGACAAATTCTTATCTGGAACAATCTTAAAGTCCCTGGATTCAAATGCTTTTAGGCTTATTTCGCCAAGGTTCTTCTCAAGTTCAATGTTTGAGTCATTCCCACTCGAAGAGTAGTCATCATAGTACAGCCAAGTTGAGTATCTTAAAAGAGTTAGCTTTACCTGCCCTCTCAGGTCTTCTAAAGCAGTTAGCTTTATGGAGATCTGTTTTTTGCTGCAGTTTGCATCTATTACAAAGGGTACTGGGGGCTTCAAATCTTGCTCATTAACTTTGCCAAACTCTATTTTTTTTCAGTTCAAACTTTAATGACATCTCCATCGGCTTTTTTAGACCCTTCATCTTTATAGAAAAGTTGGAATCCATTAAAGCTAAAATCCCGTGCTCTTTGTCGAGGCAAACCTCGGCGTTAAACTTTATTTCCTCATAAATTGACTCCTTCTCATAGTTGACATCTGAAAGTAAAGAAAAACCACTAGGAAACTTTGGCTGTTCCTGTGTTAATGAGTTGCTGCTATTTGCTGCTGCTAAATATGCGCTACTGCTAAGCAGCGGGACATTTATATCCTTGCCACTGTAAGAAATTGCGTAGCATCTTGTATTCCTTTCAGCTATTTTTTTCTCATTGATGAATGAGATATTATAATCTGTCTTTTTGGTCAAATCTGTGCTTTGAGTCATCTTCGATGGGTCGAATGCTGAGTAATAATCTTCCTTGCCAATTTGACATTCCCATGTGCTTTCTTTTGTTGGGCTGTATGTTCCATTAATTGATGCATAGTTTGTCTTTTGGCAGGCGATTGATTTGCCGTTTATCAGATAAACTTCAGCTTCAGTTTCGGCACCGAGAATACTCACAATCAAACTGGTTTTATTTTGTGATCTTGAGAGGTGAGTTTGTGTTATATAAAAACTATAATTAAGGCCAATACCAGAGCCATATCCTAAACTACCGAGGATATTTTGCATTGAAAGAGACATTATATAATCTGCTTTGTAGGGCGGCGCATCAAGACCTTTTTGTGAAAGCGCTTAGTATTCTTCTTCAACGCTCATTGGTTTTGGAAGTATAATTTCTCTTAGCTCAGGGATAAGAAAGAATGCAGAGATGGCTGATACCGAGATAATTATTAAAAAAACAAAACAATTAATTCTACCCTCATAAAATCCACCTGCCATTTTTTTACATTGGATTAAAACACATAATTTAATTGTAAACTGATATAAAAAAAGTTCCCATGATTGGTGTTCTCACAAGCTGTAATCAAAAGGAATAAAAAGCAAACAACACATAATTATAGTAGCTGGTGATAGCATGGGGGAAATCATATCTATAATTTCTGGCAAAGGTGGTGTAGGCAAAACAACTGTTGCCCTAAACCTTGCTTCTGCTTTCAATAAAAAGGGCTACAACACGCTTGTTTTTGATGGGAATGTTAGTAGCCCAACTGGGGCTCTTTATTTGGGCTATCTGCCAGCAGACAGGACAATAAACAATGTTCTGAAAGGCGATATTGAGCTCGATGGTGCGATCCTGACGCATGACTCAGGAATAAAGCTTTTAACATGCAGCTTGGGGATTGCAGACCTTAAAAGCGACTATAAAAGGGCTTTTGGCCTATTGAACACTCTAAAGAAGAAACATGATATTATTTTCTTAGATGCTGGCGCAGGCTTAGATGAAGAAGCGCAGCTTGCAATTGATGCAAGCGACTATGTTATTGTAGTTACAAACCCGGAGCTGCCAGCAACAATAGATGCGTTGAGGGCTGTCAGGCTTGCTAGGGCTTTTAACAAGAAGGTTTTAGGAGTAATTGTAAACAAGGTAAATTATGGCTTGCCACAACTTCCTGTTGAAGAAGTTGGCAGCATTGCTGAAGCACCTGTGATTGGCAGCGTAATCGAAGATGATGCAGTGCATGAGGCCTTTGCGTACAATCAACCTGTTGTGCACATGAGACCTAATGCTAGAGCAAGCGCTGACTTCATGAACATAGCTTCAAGGATTTTAGGTGAAGACAAGAGACACAAAAGCAATGTAATTATTGACAGGATTTCATTCTGGCTTCATAAAATAGGTCTTAAATATTTGCCATAAAACAAAGGGTATACAAATTAAGGGGGTTTGTTGATGGTTGAGAAATATGTTTATGCTTTTTCAGAGGGTTCCAAGGATAAAAAATTGCTACTTGGTGGCAAAGGTGCAAATCTTGCAGAGATGACAAAGCTTGGGTTGCCTGTGCCACCGGGCTTTATAATATCCACAAAAGCTTGTATCCATTTTCTAAGGAATAACTGCCAGTATCCAAAAGGCATGAAGGAGCAAGTGTTAGATGCAATAAAAAAACTTGAGAGAAAAACAAAAAGGAAGTTTGGTGGCTCTCCTGCGCTTTTGGTTTCTGTGCGAAGCGGTGCACCTGTTTCGATGCCAGGCATGATGGATACTATCCTCAACTTAGGAATGAATGATGCTGTCGCAGAACAGATGATAAAAGAGACAAAAAACGAACGCTTTGTTTATGATTTATATAGGCGGCTTATCCAAATGTTTGGCGAGACAGTAAAAGGCATTGAGCCAAGAAAGTTTGACTCTGTTTTGGAGCATATGAAAAAAGAACGCAACATCAGATATGACTCAGAGCTTAATGCAAACGATATGAAGAAAGTTGTCGAGAAATTTAAGAAAATATATGCTCAAGAAACCAAGGAAGAATTTCCCCAAGATGTTTATTTGCAGCTCTTTGAATCAATAAATGCAGTTTTTAGCTCTTGGAACAGCAAAAGGGCAATAACATATAGAAAGCTTGAGGGCATACCTGATGATATGGGCACAGCAGTAAACGTACAGATGATGGTTTATGGCAACAAAAACAATAACTCGGCAACTGGTGTGCTTTTCACAAGGAATCCCTCAACAGGTGCAAAAGGCCTTTATGGCGAATACTTAATAGCAGCCCAAGGCGAAGATGTTGTTGCGGGGATTAGAACTCCGAATGATATCAAGCATCTTGCAAAGGATATGCCAAAAGCATACAAGCAGATAGAGAAGATTGTAAAAAAGTTGGAGGCACATTACCGAGATGTGCAAGATGTTGAATTTACAATTGAAGATGGAAAGCTTTACATATTGCAAACAAGAGAGGGAAAAAGAACTGCGATGGCTGCAGTTAAAATCGTTGTGGATATGGTTAAGGAAGGGCTAATAAGCAAAGAAGAGGCAATAATGAGGATAAAACCTGAGCAGATTGACCAGCTTCTGCATAGGCAAATAGACCCTGAAGCAAAGCTAAACATTGTTGCGAAAGGTTTGCCAGCTAGCCCTGGTGCGGCATCCGGAAAGGTTGTTTTTGATGCTGACGTTGCCGAAGCAATGGGTAAAAACAATGAGAAAGTGCTTTTGGTAAGACCTGAAACAACTCCAGAAGATATACATGGGGTAATAGCGGCAAAAGGCGTGCTAACATCAAGAGGCGGCATGACAAGCCATGCTGCTGTTGTTGCCCGCGGCATGGGTAAGCCCTGTGTGGCTGGTTGTGAGGCCTTGCAGATTGACCTTGAAAACAAACAAGCAAGAATTGGTGCACTAGTCATAAAGGAATTTGACATCCTTACAATAGATGGAAACACTGGCAATGTAATACTTGGCGAAGCACCAACAATTGAGCCAAAGATAAGTGGTGAACTAAAAACGCTTCTCTCTTGGGCTGACTCTATAAGGGTCCTTGGAGTTAAAACTAATGCTGATAACCCAACAGATTCTGCAAAAGCGCGGGAATTTGGCGCAGAAGGAATAGGCCTTTGCAGAACCGAGCATATGTTCATGGCAAAGGAAAGGGTTCCAGTAGTGCAAGAGATGATACTTGCAATGAACGCAGAAGAGAGAAAAAAAGCATTAGAAAAGCTCTTGCCAATGCAAAGGCAGGACTTTTATGAGATGTTCAAAATAATGAATAACCTGCCTGTAACCATACGCCTTCTTGATCCGCCATTGCATGAGTTCTTGCCTAGCAAAGACGCTTTGCTAAAAGACATAAGGCTGCTTGAATGTGAGCAATGCAAGAAGAACATTTCACTCTCAGAGATAAAGGAAAAGGCCCTTTTACTTGAGAAAGCGAGGGCGCTGTCTGAAGCAAATCCTATGCTCGGCCACAGAGGCGTACGCCTTGGAATCACAATGCCTGAAGTTTACGAGATGCAAGTGCAAGCAATATTTGAGGCAGCAGCGAAGGCAACAAGAGAAGGTTACAAAGTAAAGTTGCAGATAATGATCCCGCTTGTAGGCATAGAGAAAGAAATTGAAATAATGGCTAATTTAGTAAGAAAGAAAGCAGAAGAGGTCATAGAAAAAGAAGGCATTAAGATTAGCTATAAAGTGGGTACAATGATTGAGTTGCCTCGTGCTTGTGTAGTGGCAGACAGGATAGCAAAGCATGCTGAATTCTTCTCCTTTGGAACAAATGACCTTACGCAGACAACATTTGGCTTCTCGAGGGATGATGCTGAGCCAAAGTTCTTGCCACAATACATAGCAAAAGGGATTCTTACAGAAAACCCGTTTGCAAAGCTAGACACTGAAGGTGTTGGCGGGCTTATGAAAATGGCTGTAGAAAAAGCCAAGAAAGCAAATGAAAAAATTGAGCTTGGTATCTGTGGCGAACACGGCGGAAATCCTCCATCAATTGAGTTTTGCCACACCATAGGGCTTGACTATGTAAGCTGCTCACCTTTTAGAGTACCAATAGCGAGGATTGCAGCAGCACAAGCAGCAATAAAACATCCTACGAGCCGAAAAAATAGAAAAAAATGAAATCTAGCGCAAGCATATAAACATTACTTTCGTTACTTTTAAGATGGAGCCGATAAGATTCGAGTTTGATGGCTTTAACAATGAGCTCATAGAGCAGCTAAGCGCTAAAATAGCGAAAGCTCTTGATGGGTATGAGTTTAATAGCTTTCTTGTGGGTTGCACTTTTGAGGACTACTTAAGCGATGAAGGTAAAGAAGTGCTGCGCAAAGATTTTCAGCCACTAATTGTAAGAAAGCTAGAGGAAGTGCTTGGGAAAAAGGCAGATTATGCCAAACCAGAAATTGAAATCCTAATAAACTTTAATCAGGATCTTGTTTATTTTTTGGTACACTCCGTTTATGTAAAGGGCAGATACAAAAAATACGCCAAGATTCACCAGACGAAGCATTATTGCTTCAAATGTAAGGGCTCTGGGTGCGCTTTATGCAACGGCTCTGGCATATTAAGCAATGAATCTGTTGAAGAACTAATTGCAAAACATGTTGTGCCTGAGTTTGAAGCGGAAGGCGCAAAAATGCATGGCGCTGGCAGAGAAGACGCAGATGTGAGGATGCTTGGAAACGGCCGTGAATTTGTAATGCAGGTAATTAGCCCAAAAAAGAGAATTGTTGACCTTAAAGCTTTAGAAGCTAAAATAAATGAGTGTGAAAAAGGAAAGATTGAGGTTCTTGACTTAGAGTTCTGTGATAAGAGCCATGTAGCGAAAATTAAGGCAAAGAAAAGCAGAAAGGTTTATAGGGCAAAAGTAGTTTGCGAAAGCCCATTGGATGAGGTAGACGAGTTGATTGGGAAATACTATGTGGAGCAAAGAACACCATTGCGTGTCTCTAAAAGGCGTGCAGACATTATTAGAAAAAGAAGTGTTGAGATCAAGAAAGCCAGCATTGAAGATGATTTTTTAGTACTAGAGTTAGTTGCCGACTCTGGGCTTTATGTAAAGGAGTTTATATCTGGGGATTGTGGGCGCACAAAGCCAAGCATTTCAGAGATTACTGGGAAAAAATGCGAATGTGTTGATCTAGATGTCATTGAGATAATGGACCATGATTAGTTAAATTTTAGATGTCCCTATTTATTGCAAAATCAGCAAATGCTTTCAGCTCTTGCTTACCCTCATTTTCAGGAATTTTTTTCTCTAAATCCGCCCATGCCTTCTCAACGATGTCTTTTGCTTTTTTTGCAGAGTATGCAATTGCACCTGACTTTTTTATTAGATTGATTGCCTTTTGAATCTTTTTCTTGTTCTTTGTATGTGAGTTAAGTATTGAATCAAGTTCATTCGCTTCTTTCTTTGGCAAGGATTTTTTTGCCTTTATAACTAGAAGTGTACGTTTGCCTTCGCTTATGTCTTCACCCACTTCTTTACCCCAGCGCTCGCTTTTTGGAGCAACATTCAGAATGTCATCTTGTATCTGGAAAGCTACGCCTAAGGCCTCGCCAAAGTTTCCCAATGCTTCAACTTGTGACCTTTTAGCATCAGCTAGCACTGCACCAAGTTTTGCGGCAAACCTTGCAAGCACACCTGTTTTGTAAGCACACATCTGTAAGTAAGCAGCTTCACTGATTGCTTTGATTTTTCCCTTATGCCACCATATATCCATGGCCTGGCCAACACTCAGCCTGAGCATTTCTTGTGCATATATATCGTAAATCTGCACAATCTTTTTTTCAGGCAGCTTGAATCTGTTGTTGTATAGCAGCTCAAGAGGAATAAAGTACATTGCATTGCCCGTGTTGACTGCGCAGTCAATGCCATAAATTTTGTGCATGGCTGGCTTACCACGCCTTAAATCAGCGTTGTCTTCAACATCATCAACCAAGAGCGTACCTTCGTGTACAAACTCAATGAGTGGTGCAAATTTTGCGGCTAGTATTTCAGGCCCATTTAGGGCCTTGCAAGCAGAAATCATAAGCGCGGGTCTCCAGCGTTTTCCACCACGGTCAAGAAATTCCCAAACTTGGTCTGTTAGTCCATGCTGCACTGTTTTAGTATCATAAAAATAATTGGGTTTTCCAAGCGCTTTTTCAACCCATTTTTCAGCATTTCTCGGTAATACTGACTCAAGCTCTTTGTCAATGATCTTTTTCCTTTTGCCAATTATTTCCATAGCATCAATGGCCATAATTTAATATTTGTGTTTAATGTTTAATAATGGTTGTTATTTGTTATTCTTGCTTTGTATTGAAATGCTCACCCAATTTCTTGTCTAAAAGCCAGATAAAATCATTCAGCTTATCTTTCGGTATTTTGGCTCCCGCAGCAACCTGGTGTCCGCCGCCTTCTGAGCCAAAGCCAAGTTCTTCACAGCAAGCCCTCATAACTAGGCCTAAGTTTAGTCCTTTCATTATAAGCTCTTGCGTTGCCCTTGCACTAACCTTCAGAAAACCATCGCTTTGTTCAGCGAAGGCAACTATTGGTTTTTCAGTAGGTATAATATTGCTTGAATAAAGCATTCCTGCAACTACGCCAACCAAAGAATCCTTTATGCGGCTTCCAGCATTAAAATAGTAAAAGTTTCTTGCTTCTTGGAGCCCTTCTTCAATCATAAGCTCAAGTCCTTCTCGGAGGTTTTTTCTGTGTTCGGCTAAAATGCCCAATGCCTGTCCATAGAAATGGCCTCTGTCACCAAGGCAAAGTTCAAGGCCTACCTCTGGGCAATCGTTTCTGCCGCAAGCATTTAGAAGCGTTGCATACTCTTTAGCATCTCTTAAAGGTCCAAATGGCTCCCCTAGCAAAGTATAAACTTCACCTATTAAGCGAGTAATTTTCCACTCAGGCAAATCAATAGAGCGCATATAAATGATAAGCGCAGTTACAAGCTTCTGCTTTTCCTCAAATGAAAGGTCTTCGTAACATAGCCATTTTTCGTTGCGCTTTAGCTCAAAGCCATTTTCGAGTAAAAACTTTGCTACGTTATCTTCGTTGCCGGTCAATCCAGGAATCATTGGATCTGTAGAATATGCTATAAATTGCACTAGAGGCCTTGTGAACCGCCCATACAATCTCAAATCCCTCATAACTTTTATGTAGCCATTTTTCTGCGCTTCATCTAGGATGGCTTTGTTGAGGCCAGTTAATTGGCCTGAGCTATCTTGCATATCGCCCAATGCACCAATTATCGCAATAGAAGCAAGTTCTTCTGACTTTTCTCCAAGCAAGGCGTCGGCTACCAAGTATGAAAGCGATGCTGCGCATGCTTCTGTTGAACCGTTAAGGCCAAAATGCCAGCAATTCAAAAAGTTTTCTGATTTGGGGTATTTTGGCTGGTGGTGATCTATGACCACAAAACTTTTGCCAAAAAAGTGCTCAAGGTCGCGTATGTGTGAAGCACCAAAGTCAACAAAGGTGTAAAGGCAGTCATTTTGTTGCTCATGTTTCATTATTTCATTTATGCTTTCCTTGTAAAGCTGCTTCATTGCAACTGTTGAGAAACTTTTGCCCAAATTCTGAAAAGCTTTTGCAAGGATTGATGCGCTGGCAATGCCATCAGCATCATGGTGATGGACAATAACAATTTTCTTTTGTGAGGATATATTCTTTGCGATCGCTTTTGCGTGTGTGGTAATATCTGCTAATTGTTTGTTGAGTTTATAGTTCATCTATTTATATAGCTGCGGGCTGTTTAAAATATTTCTTAGGCCTTTCTTCCATTAAAAGGTTAAATATAATTACTCCTTTGTATTACTTTTTTGTATGGGCCTTTTGAAAAAACTGATTAACTTATTTTTCGGAAAGAAAAAAGTTTCTGTGAAGGTAAGCCTCAGCAATGCAAAAAAGATGCTCGACGAAGAAAGGCACAGAAAGAACATAAAAAAAGAATTGCAAGGTATTGTTTCAGAAATAAGGGCGGAGGTTGCAGAGGCACGCAAAGCCCTGGCTGCTTTGGAAAATGAGTTGCCTGACGTTGAAGAAGGCCCTTTTAAAAAGATTGTCCAGACAAGCAAGAAAGGTTTTATGAGCAGTGTTAAGCCTCTTATTGACAAAGTGGAGCCACCATCAGAATATGATGTAAAAAAAATAAAGGAATACTATGGTGCAGCTACAGCAGCAATCCAAAGAAGCATTTTCAAAAGCAGGAGAAATATTGCTTACGCCTCAGTTGGAGTACCAAAAAGTATGCGCCAGATTGGAAGATGCCTAGAGTCCATTTCTGATAATTTAAGCGCTTTGGGAAAAACAATTGAATCGAGGGGTTTGCTTTTTTCTGATGACCTTGACTCAAAGATTTCAGAGGTTGAATCCTGCCAAGAAAAAATAGCGGCCTTTGAGCTTCAGCTGAAAGATTTGGGTGAGAGGAACTCTGTTATTGAGGGAAAAATTAACTCATTAAAAGCGCAGCTCAATGCATTGCTCGAATCAGAAGAAGCAAAGAAGGCGCTTTCATTGCAAGAAGAGCTTGAGCGCCTACAGAAAAGAAAGGCTGAGATAAAGGAGCGCCTAGTTAGCGACTTTTTATCAATCAGGCGACTGCTTAGGAAATTTGAAAGTGCTTGTAAAAAAGGCAGCTATAACATAAGTTATGAACAAATGAAAACCCTTGAAAAGATGATCAAAGACATTGACATCCTCTTAAAGTCAGACCCTAAAGGCAGCTCTGTAAAGGCTGTTCTTGGTGAGGTTGCCGGCGCGATTGAAAAAGGTACGTTAAAGATAGATGATGGAGAAAAGAAACAACAGGTGCCAATTCTTGAAAAGCTGCTAAAAGAGGACTTTTTTAGCAATATCTTTTGGCCCATTAACGAAGCTGACGCGAGGATATTGCAGATTGAAAGAGAGCTCAAGGCAAATACGATAGGCGTGCAAATTTCAGAAAATAGGTCTGAAGTTTCTAGGCTGGAAAGAGAACTTAAGGAGATCTTGCTTGAAATTGAGAAAACTAAAAGCAACCTGCTTATTTTAAACAAAGAGCTTGAGAACAAAAAGGAAGTTCTTTCAAAAATGCTTTCTGAGGCACTTAGGCAAAACATAGTTCTAAGGTAAAAAGGTAATGCAAATGAAAAAGATTGCAATAACTGGTGGCATTGCTTGTGGAAAAAGTGCACTCCTAGCTGAGCTTAGGAAGCTTGGAAAAAAGTGCATAGATTGCGATGATATTGCAAAAAGCGTTTATGAAATGCCTTCTGTAAGGAAAGAACTAAAACAGCGCTTAGGCACAGCAGACAGGCACGAGATTGCAAAAATTGTTTTCCGTGACAGAAAGAAAAAGAGAGCTCTTGAAGAAATAATACAACCACGTATTTTGAGAAAGCTCAAGAGAGAGCTTGCATCTGCTATAAGCCATGATTTGGTTTTTGTTGAGGCACCTTTATTGTATGAAGGCTGTATTGAAAAACTCTTTGATTATGTGGTTGTTGTGCGAGCATCAAGAAATATGCAAATAAAGCGACTTTTGGAGCGTGGTTATTCCACAGAGGAAGCAACCCTAAGAATAAAATCACAGATGCCAATTCGCGATAAAGTGAGAAGAGCTGATCTTGTGATTGATGGGGAAAAAAACAAAAGGCAATTAAAACGAATTGCTAAAGAAATTATTGCTAAGGTGAGACATTGAAAAGAAGCGTAAATATTGCAGTATATCCAGGCACTTTTGATCCAATAACTTTAGGCCATATTGATGTTATAGAAAGAGCTAGCAATATATTTGACAGGGTTGTTGTTGCTATAACAAACAATCCGAGAAAGCAGCCACTTTTTAGGGTTGAGGAAAGAGTAGAAATGGCAGTTGGTGCGCTAGCACATTTAAAGAATGTAGAGGTGGACTCTTTTCAGGGGTTATTGGTTAATTACATGAGAAAGAAAGGCGCCAAAGCAATAGTTCGCGGGTTACGAGAAATGAGTGACTTTAGCTATGAGTTCCAGCAAGCAATCATAAATAGGAAACTGTGCGAAGACATTGATACTATTTTTATCATGACTAGCCCAAAATATTTCTATGTCAATTCTAGTATCGTAAAGGAGCTTGCGGCAATGGGTGCTTGCTTAAAAGAACTTGTGCCTGAAAATGTTGAGAAAAAATTGTGTGAGAAGTTTAAGGCAACTCGTTAAGCTATCTTTTTGTGCTGCTCCCAAGCACCCCCTTCCTTTGCCTTCTAAGTTCAATTATTAGCTCAGCAGCCCTTTCTTTTTCTCTTTCTTTGTTTATAAGGCGCTCATTCCTGTCAGCCAAAGAAATGGCGTGTTTCATTTTTTTCTCTAACTCATAAAATTTGAGGCCTGACATCCTTGTTTTTTTCTTGACCTTTGCCAGCTCTTGTTCTGTGAGCCCGTATTTTAGCATTAGCTCCTTTTCTAGTTTCGAAAGCTGTTCAAGCTTAATCTTTTCAAATATTTTGCATAGGGTTAAGCTTGGCGCATTTGCAGGGCTTTTCCGTTCATGCATTGCACTTATAAAGCTTGGCAGCTTTTTGAATAGTGCCAATCCATCTAAGGCCTCGGCAAGCGTTCTTTCGAGTTGTGTGGTTTTTATCCGCAAAAATTCAACCTTTTCCATAATAGGCAAAACCATCTCTCGGTATTCCCTTATAGTTATCTCCCTCTTAAGGAAGTCCCCTTTAATGTTTTTTTCAAGTGATTCGAGAAAGCTTATTTGAGATTTATTCTGTTTCAGGAGCTCATTGCAAATGTTTGCAAGCATCTCATAGCCAAGTTGCTCAGTCCTGTTTTTGAAGCACGCTGCTTTCATCTTTTTTATCTCATTTTTGGCTTTTTTTTCAAAATCCTTTGTTGGTATTTTTTCTGCTAATTCAGAATCAATTTCCTTCAGCTTTTGCTGCCTTATGCGCTTAAGTGCTTTTTTAAGATAATTCTTGTCAAATAGTTGTGTGGTAGCAACCATGTATCTAAATTAGTTTTTCTCATTTAAAAAAATATGTTTTTATTAAAACAGGGGCATAAAAGCAAAAGCCAAGAGCGGAATGATTTTAAGGGCTTTCGCATACAATTATGTATATATGGAACCCTGCAAAGATTGCGCTGAGCTTAAGTCAAAAATTGCTGAACTCCAAAAAGAGATAAAGGAAAAAGATAGGCGAATTGCTGAGCTTAAGGCCAAGGTTGGCTCTGCCAACATATTTGAGTTTTCAGAAAAGGGGCTTAAGCTAAAGCTATACAGGCTTTTGCTGAAAAAGTATGCCTCTATAATAAATGAGAGGGAAACAAAAACTGTTGGTGAGATAAAAGGCCTTATAAACAAGGAAGACCTCACAATTCAGTCATTGGCTGAAGAATTCAAAAAGGACGGCTATGAATATGAGAAGGATTTTTTGGTAGCGGCAAAAAAGGCCTTTGATTTTGTTAAAAAGGAGATTGCATATGTCAGCCCTGATGTTGATGTTAATTTTTGGTTAACGCCAAGTGAAATTCTGTTAAACAAGATAGCAGATGATGAAGACATGGCTGTTTTTCTCTGTTCAATATTGTATGCGCTTGGTTGCGAAAATGCAAGTGTAACAATAGCCGAGTTAGAAGACCTTAGGACGCACGCCTTTGTTATGTTCGATTACAAAAACAAAACATATTTTTTAGACCCTACGCAAGACCATGAATTTGAAAAGTTCTCTGGAGATACATTTAACCTTTTCCAGAATTTTTCTGTTGATGGCCTTAAAATAAGGCGGTTGCTTTACAAGTTCAATAGGTTTGAATATAGACAATTCATAGAATAACTTGGGCGAGCGTATGAGACATGAAAAAAGCGCAGGCGCAATAGTGTTCTTTGGCTCTATGCCAAGAGTTTTTTTGGTTCTTCATTATGCTAAAGGCCACTGGGATTTTCCAAAGGGGCATATTGAGAAAGGTGAAAGCGAACAAGAAGCAATGCTTCGCGAACTGCAAGAAGAAACAGGCCTCTCAGGAGTTAATATTTTAGACGGGTTTAGTGAGAGAATAAATTACTTTTTTACTGAAAATAGGGAAAAGATAAAGAAAGATGTTGTTTTTTTCCTTGTTGAGAGTAAAACTAAAAATATTCGACTTTCAGATGAGCATGTTGGCTATGAGTGGCTCCCCTATGAAGAGGCGTTTAAGAGGATCACTTTCAGAAACTCTGCTGAAGTTTTGAAGAAAGCAAAAGATTTTGTGGATGGAATTAGCGATGGTTCTATGTAAAAACAGAAAGAATTATAATTATTCGACACATTTTATTAATCATGCATGAGTACAGAAAGGACTACCTTACAGATGATTGGGTCATAATTGCAACCTTGCGAAGCCAAAGGCCTCATCATTTGAAAGCGGTTGCAAAGAGGACCCCGAAAAGCAAATGCCCTTTTTGCCCTGAGCATGAAGATTGGACACCTAAGGAGATAAAGCGCTATCCTGAAAATGCTGAGAAGTGGAAGATAAGGGTTGTACCAAACAAGTTTCCTGCGGTGTCCACAGCAAGAAAGGTTAATTGGGCAAAAGAAATGCTTATGGAAAGAATGACGGCTGCTGGCACACATGAAGTCATAATTGAAACACCTGATCACAGCAAAGACCTTTGTCAGCTTACAGAAGAGGATATTTTTGCCCTTCTCAAAGTTTATAAAGAAAGGTTTTTGGAGATAACCAAAAATGAGAGGATAAAAGAGGCAGCCATATTTAAGAATCAGGGCGCCAGCGCAGGCGCAAGCTTGTCACATGCACACTCACAGATAATTGCAACTAATAAGGTTTCTTGGCGGCTTGGATCAAAAATCAAGGCTTTCGCTGAATACAAAAGGAAGCATGGTGCTTGCCCATACTGCAAGGTTATTGAGAAAGAGCTTGGGTCTAAGCGGGCAGTATACTCTGGAAAAAAAGTGGTTGCGTTTGCCCCTTTTGCATCTAGGTCTGCGTATGAGCTTTGGATTTTTCCAAGAGAGCATGTGCCAAACATAGCAAAGATGGATGATGAAACAATGAAAGAATTGGCGTCTGTTCTAAAAAAGGTCTTATCGGCCTTAAACAGCATAAATGCTGACTTCAACTACTTCTTCCAAATGCCTTGCAAGGGCGATTTTCACATGCATTTGTGCATATCACCAAGGGTTATACAAAGAGCAGGGTTTGAAGAGGCAACTGAATGCATAATAAACATAGTTTCACCTGAAGAGGCTGCTGCATTTTATAGAAAAAGCATAAGGGCTTTAAATGCCAGAAGTTAGAGAAGAGATATTCCGCGAATATGATATCCGCGGTAAAGCCGATGAGCTTGATGACAATACAGTTTACTTTATTGGCAGGGCTTTTGGCACTATTGTATTGAGAAATTCTGGGCAAGAAATTGTAGTTGGGAAAGACAATAGGGGAAGTAGCGATAGGATAATGAGGGCTTTTTGCCGCGGGGTTACTGAAAGCGGCTGCAATGTTGTTTCTGTTGGTTTAGTGCCAATACCTGCGCTCTACTTTTCAATAATACACTTTGGCACTGATGGCGGCGCAATGATTACTGGGTCTCACTTAGAGAAAAACTTTAATGGGCTTAAGCTCAGTGCATCTAAGAATGCGCTAACAATGTATGGTGAGCAAATAAAGGGGATAAGGGGGATAATTCTAAAAGAAGATTTTGAGGTTGGCAAAGGCAGGATAGAAGACGCGCACATATTGGAAGATTATGTTGAAAACATACTTAAAAGGGTGCAAATAAACAATGCAATAGGCGTTGTTGCTGACTGTGGCAATGGGTGCTCTTCGCTTGTTGCAGAAGAAATTTTTGAAGGATCTGGCTGTAAAACAAAACTTCTTTTCTGCAAATCGGATGGTAATTTTCCGAATCACCATCCAGATCCAGTAGAGCCAGAGAACCTAAGTCAGCTTATCAAAGAGGTCCGCAAAGAAAAGGCAGATGTTGGCATTGCTTTTGACGGTGATGCTGATCGCATTGGCGCAGTTGATGAGAAAGGCAATATAATTGCAGGCGACTACTTGCTGGCTTTATTTGCCAAAGACCTACTTGCAAGAAAAAAAGGCGCTAAAGTTGTCTTCGAGGTCAAATGCTCTCAGGCACTACCAGAAATAATAAAGGCAAATGGCGGCAATCCAATAATGTACAGAACAGGGCACTCACTCATAAAGAAAAAAATGGTTGAAGAAGATGCGTTGCTTGCTGGCGAAATGTCGGGGCATATGTTTTTTAGAGAAAATTATTATGGCTTTGATGATGCAATTTATGCAGCTCTAAAACTTTGTGAGATTGTCTCAAATTCTGGTAGGCCACTTAGCGAAATAATTGCTGATTTTCCTAAGTACTACATTACGCCTGAGATAAGGCTTTCTTGCGAGGAAAAAAAGAAGTGGTCTATTGTTGAAAATGTGAGAAAACACTTTGAGAAAAAATATGAGGTAATAGGCATTGATGGAGCACGAGTGCTGTTAAAAGATGGCTGGTTCCTGGTGAGGGCAAGCAACACAAGCGCAAAGCTGATTGTGAGGGCGGAAGCAAAAAATGCAA
This sequence comes from Candidatus Iainarchaeum sp., assembly GCA_038886995.1. Taxonomy (GTDB): domain Archaea; phylum Iainarchaeota; class Iainarchaeia; order Iainarchaeales; family DTGL01; genus DTGL01. Next base: position 15,815 of record JAWALG010000002.1, on the reverse strand, counting down.
AAAAACTTGAAGAAATTACCGGCCTTGTATATCAAAAGCTTGTTGACTTTGGCCTTGATAAAAAAGAGGCAGAAAAAATATTAGAAAATGCGCATAAGGTTTAAATATTTGGAAAACTAAATATATACGGTGATTATATGAAGGTAGCCATAAATGGATTTGGGAGGATTGGAAGGCTTTTTTTGAGGGCAGCCCTTAGCAAAAAGGGTGTAGATGTCGTAGCTATAAATGATCTTGCAGAACCAACTGTTCTTGCACACCTATTCAAAAGGGACTCTGTTTTTGGCGCTTACAAAGGCGTTGTTAAAGCAAGCGAAAACAGCATAATTGTAGATGGTAAAGAAATAAAGTGCTTCAAAGAGCCAGACCCTGAAAAACTACCTTGGAAGCAGCTTGACATTGATATTGTGCTTGAGAGCACGGGTGTTTTCACGGACAGGGAAAAACTTGAAAAGCACATAAAAGCGGGCGCCAAGAAGGTTTTACTTAGTGCGCCGCCAAAAAGCCCGGATGTCAAGCAGATTGTGATGGGCGTTAATGAGAAAATATACGATCTGGAAAAAGATGATGTGATAAGCAATGCCTCATGCACCACAAACTGCTTGGCACCAATGGTGAAAGTTATTCATGAAAGCTTTGGTATTGAATATGGTTTCATAACAACGGTTCATGCCTACACTGCAGACCAGAGGTTAATAGATGCACCGCATAAAGACCTTAGAAGAGCAAGGGCTGCAGCATTGAACATACTGCCAACAACAACAGGCGCTGCAAAATCCATAGGGGAGATAATACCTGAATTGAAAGGCCGGCTTGATGGTGTAGCGGTTAGGGTTCCTACGCCAGACGGTTCTTTGACTGATTTCGTTGCTGTTGTGAAAAAAGAAACAAACACTGAAGAAGTAAACGCTGCCTTCAAAAAGTATGCAGAGGGTATGCTTAAGGGCATACTTGAATATTCTGAAGAGCCACTGGTCAGCACAGATATAATTGGAAATGAGCATTCCTGCATATTTGACTCAAAACAAACAATGGTTAAAGGAAACATGATTAAGGTATTTGGCTGGTATGACAACGAATATGGCTATAGCTGTAGGCTTGTTGATTTAATGAAATATATGTGGAAGTGATTCCATGCCTGCAATGAAAATAGACGAAATTGTAAGAAATATAAGGGAAATTGATTTTGGGCTAGTTGAAAACAAAGTTGTGCTACTAAGGGTTGACCTAAACAGCTCTGTTAAAGATGGAAAATTGATCAAAGGCCCAAGGATAATTGGACACTTCCGTACTATAAAGAAGTTCTTGGACCATAAGGCAAAAGTTGTTATTTTGGCCCATCAGGGCAGAAAAGGAAGAGAGGACTTCATTTCACTAGAGCAGCACAAAGCACTTTTAGAGCAAATGTTAGGCGATGGTATTGATTTTTGTAGATGGGATGAGGACTACATAGGCAAAATAAAAAATCTCACCCCTGGAAAAGCACTAATGCTTGAAAACACAAGATTTCTTGACTTTGAAACTAATGAGTTAAGTGCAGAGGAACACTCAAAAAACCCAGTAATACAAAAGATTGCTTCTGTGAGTAATTTTTACGTATTGGATGCGCTTAGTGTTTCCCACAGAGGGCATGCAAGTGTTGTTGGATTTGTGCCATTGTTGGAAAGCTATGCTGGGCCTTTGCTCTATGGGGAATTAAAGGCCTTAGCTAAACTTTCCAAGGTGAAGGGTAAATACACTTTAGTGCTTGGCGGCATGAAGCCGGATGATTCGATTGCCATAATGGAAAAGTTACTAATAATGGGAAAAGCAAACAAAGTGCTCCTCGGCGGTGGCTTGGGAGAGATGGCTCTTATTGCTAATGGCGTGGAGCTTGGTTCCAAAGAGCAGGTGCTAAAAGAAAAGGGGCTTCTCGAGTTTTTACCAAAGCTAAAGGAGCTCATGCAGAATTATAATAAAAATATTGTATTACCAGTTGATGTGGCTATTGAGAGACATTCGTTGCGAGAAGAGCTTTCGGTTAAGGAGTTACCAGTGAATGAAATGATGTTTGATATTGGGGAAGAAACAGCAGAGTTATATTCAAAAGAAATAAAAAAATCAAAAAGCATACTGGCCAATGGGCCTGTTGGTAAGTTTGAGTCAGAGTTATTTGCATTTGGCACTAGAAAGATTCTAGAAGCAATGGCTTCTTCAAAAGGGTTCAGTTTGATTGGCGGTGGGGACACTGTTACTGCATTAAGCCGTCTTGGTTTCAAGGAAAATGAATTTGATCACGTGAGTTTGGCCGGGAAAGCATTGCTTGAACTTATTTCTGGTGAACAGTTGTTTGGACTAGAGGCACTTGCAAAAGCGCGTAGTAAAAAATAGCGAGTTGCTAATTTTACTTTTTTACTTTATTGTTTTACTTATACTTTCACTAATTTTTGAAAGATAACTATTTTAAATATAAAAGCAAATAATTTAATATAATCTTATTTGTGGTAAAGATGAGAAAGTTTCACGTGTTAATGTTAGGTTGGGAATTTCCGCCTTTTAAATCGGGTGGGCTTGGAACCTATCTGTTAGGTTTCACAAAAGCGTTAAATTCTCTAGATACAAAAATAACTTTCATTATGCCATATACTGGAAAAAATATCAAGTATGATTTCATTGATATAATACAAGCAAATGGTATTGAATTTTTTGGAATAAGCTCAAGTCTAACACCATATCTTACTCTGCCCAGAGAAAGCAAAGGCAAAGGAGCTGTCGGTGGGGTTTATGGTTGGCGCTTTTTCGATGAGGTTAAATATTACACTACCAGAGCGATAGAGATTGGCTCGAAAATTGATTGTGATGTTATACATTGTCATGACTGGATGACTTATTCTGCAGGAATCGCTCTTAAAAGAATTTTAAAGAAGCCATTAGTGGTTACAATCCACAGCACAGAATATGATCGTACTGGCAATCTTTTCCCGAATACAGAAATAATGCACATTGAAAGGTCTGGGCTAATTGAAGCAGATGTTGTTATAACTGTTAGTGAATACGAAAAAAGGCAGCTTGTTGATAGATATGGTATTGATCCAGCAAAAATTGTTGTTGTTTATAATGCGATTGACTTAGAAAAGTACAAGCGTTTGAACATTGAAAAAATGTTTAATGACAAAATAGTTTTGTATGTTGGGCGGCTTACAATACAAAAAGGCGTTGAATTTTTTATCGATGCTGCTAAGAAAGTGCTTGAGAAAAATAATAATGTGCGGTTCGTGATTGTTGGCTCTGGAGACCAGATGCCTTATCTTATGCAAAAAAGCATAGATATTGGGATTGCTGATAGGGTACATTTTGTTGGTTTTGAGAGCGATGTATCAAAGTATTATTCAATTGCAGATGTTTTTGTCATGCCTAGCGTGTCTGAACCTTTTGGTCTTACAGCATTAGAAGCACTTGCATGCGAGGTTCCTGTTATAATAAGCAAGCAAAGCGGAGTTAGTGAAGTCGTTAAAAACTGTCTAAAGATAGATTTTTGGGATGTTGATGGCCTTGCCAACAAGATACTTGCGCTTCTTAGCTACAAACCACTACATGAAGAGCTTAAAGAGCGCGCAAAAGCAGAAATTTTGAGGTATCGTAGCTGGCATGATGTTGCAAAGGAATGCTTAAATGTTTACCATTCAGTAGCAAGGTGATTTAATGAAAAAGTTATGTTTTTATTTTCAGGTCCACCAGCCCATGAGAATAGGGGCTTATTCTTTTTTTGATATTGGCTCAGGAAAAAGTTATTTTGATGAGGAAAAAAATAAGGCATATCTGGAGCGCGTTGTGAGAAAGTGCTATGAGCCAACCAATAACCTGCTTCTGGAACTCATAAATAAAACCGATGGCCTTTTCAGAGTTAACTTTAGCATAACTGGAACACTCATGGAGCAGCTCGAAAGATATTCCCCAAAAACTATTGAAAGCTTTGTTGAACTTGTCGAGAGTGGGTGTGCAGAGCTTTTTAGTGAAACATATTACCATTCACTCTCTTTTCTGATCTCTGAGAAAGAATTCAAAGAACAGGTAAAGTTACACATGAGAAAAGTAAGATCAGTTTTTGGGGTTAAACCGAAAATATTCAGAAATACAGAGGCGGTTTATAGCAATGAAATTGCAAAAGTTGTTGCCAAACTAGGTTTTAGGGGGGTTATAACAGAGGGTAGTGAAAAGATACTGGGGTGGAGAAGCCCCAACTACCTTTACAAAGCAAAAGGGGAGAATCTTATGCTTTTGCTTCGCAATTATCGCCTCAGCGATGACATTGCATTCAGGTTTTCAGAGAGGAGTTGGACAGAATATCCGCTGACTGCTGACAAATACGCCTTCTGGATTGCTGCAACGCATGGTGAATGCATAAATATATTTATGGACTATGAAACGTTTGGTGAGCATCAGTGGCCTGAAACAGGTATATTTGATTTTCTTAGACATTTGCCTTGGGAAATCTTCAAGCACAGAAATTGTGAGTTTTCGCTTGCGTCTGATGTCATCAAAGAGCTACAACCTAAAGATGAGCTTGATGTGCCGCACTTCCTATCTTGGGCTGATATTGACAGGGATTTGTCAGCATGGATGGAGAACAAGATACAAAGGCATGCTTTTAATGAAGTGAAGACACTCGAAAGCAAAGTCAAGAAGAAAAAAGACCCAACTTTATTGCACAATTGGCGTCTTTTGCAAACATCAGACCATTTCTATTACATGTGCACAAAGTGGTTTGCTGATGGTGATGTTCACAAATATTTCAATCCTTATGAAACTCCTTATGATGCATATATAAATTACTTAAATGTAATAAATGACCTCAAAATGCGCCTTGGGCTTAGCGCTGAGCAGCAAGCTCGTACGCATTGAGGTAATTCTCGATTAGCTTCTGCCAAGAGAAATCGTAGCTTAGCTGTTTTGCAATTATCTTCAAGTCACCACGATTCCTTTTTGGAAGCATATAAATGTAACGCAAGTAGTCCACGAGCTCAGAAAGTGATTGCTCATAAGAAGCATTTGCTCTCTGTATAACCTTTACAGCATTTTTTGCAAGGTCATTATGTACATTTTTCATTATATACTGACCAAAACCACTAAGATCTGTTGTTACTGTTGGGAGTCCAAGAGCAATTGTTTCTAACGGAGTATATCCCCATGACTCATAATAACTTGGAAAGACACCTAAGTGACATCCGATCACTGCTTGGTAGTACTCTAACCCTATGAGACCATCAGCTGTGCTAAGGTAGGTTGGGTAATATAAAACCTTTACTTTATCTGTCTCCCTATTTAAGAGGCCATTTTTCTTTATTAAGTGGAGTATTGCATCACTTTCATCAACTTCAAGAACACTTATTGGTGGCAGCTCGTTTTTTTCATGCTTGAGTTCAAAAAGCATCTTTTTAACCTTATATAAAAACTCGTCGTCAAGAAGGTTGTTTCCGGTTGGCGGCTCACCTTTGGATACACTATAATAAAGGCGGTTTTTTATTTTCCTTATTTCATCTTCTATCTCATCTTCCAATCGTTCGTATAAAGCCATGTGTTTTAAGAGTTCTATGTTCTTACCTCTGTTTGGTGCTGGCACAAAAATGAAGGCAAAAAGCGTAGTGCTGTTTTGGCTATTGCTTAGTTCTTTGTTAAGTCTACCAAGTGCGTCTATAAAGAGATCTATCCCTTTGTTTCTTACCTCATAGCGCCCAGAAAGGAAGTAAAATAAACTGTCTTCAACATTCACATAGTAGTACGGTGCAAAGTAGTCCAAAACGAATCTTCGGATAATATTCCTATAAACAACATGAAGATTTGCCAATTCTTCCATCACATAAAACTTTTCAACATTGAGGCCGTTTGGTGTGAGGATATCCGGCTTTCTCCCCAAGATGTATTGGGCCTCGTTAGCACATGCGTCAGAAACAGTAGTAAATACTGTTGCATTTTGAGCACATGCTCTTTCAGTCAAATGCTTTGCTTGCACACCATATTTATAGGCGCGATCTATTGGCATTGTTTCATTATTTTGTATCTTTGACAGTATTTCCTCATGTAATGGTTCGCCTGACGCAGCTATGCATCTACCAAGCATAGTTGCATGCGTAGTGAAAATGGTTTTTACTTCCGGCATGAAATGCCTTAGGTGAAGTAGTGCACCCCCGGCGAGCCATTCATGACAATGAACTATGCATTTTTTAGGGTCATGCTCTTTTGAAATAACTTCGCGGATAAGATGTTCCAAAAGAAGCCCAACTGCTTTACCCCAGACAATTGGTTCATTGTAGTCATCACCAGAACCAAGAGAGTCGATTCTGTATAGATCCCAAAATTCCCTTTTTATTTCATTGGTTTTCGCTTTTAGTTCATTTGGGTCTAATAGCAAGCATTTTGGTCTGCCGGAAACAAGCCAATGGCCTGAGTAGCAAACAATTCCATAGTTTTTCTTTAAATAATCGAAGACCTGCGCAAACTCTTTTGATGGTATTTCTTCTTCAAATTCAATTGCTGCACTTCTTTTAAAGTATGGGCCTATTGTAAAAAAGTTTTTAAGGTTGTTTTTTGATTCCGCGGCCTTAGTTGAAAGAACTGTGTATATGCCACCAACCTTGTTTGAAACTTCCCAGCCAACCTCAAAAACTGTGAAATCTTTTTGCATTAAACCGCCTTTCCTTTCAATAGTAAATAAAAATAATAAAGGATTAAATAACTTTCATTTGTATATTAGGAATAATGCTTTCACCCTTAAGTAAAAATTCAGATTTGGGTAAATATTCTTATTTTTTGGGAAATAAAAATTGTTTTTTTCATAGATATTGCGATACTGGCTTTAAAACAAAATGGACTGGCTTTTGGTCGCAAAATAAAAAATTCATAGAATTTTTTGACTTCAGCGTTGGCAATGAACACTTGTCGGAAAACAACTGCATTAAGGCAACGTATGATTTCACTAAAGCAACACATGTTCATAGCTTGAAAGAAGGCGTTTTCTTACAATCTGTTTGGACTCCTTTGAATGATGCATGCCTTGTTGTTGATTTGAAAAGAGTAAATGGAAAAGTTATTGATGCGGAGCTTGAGGTTGCGTTAAATATTAGGAAGCGCGAGGAAAACTGGCATGAAAGGGAATACCAAACGAATCTTTGTGAAGATTCTGGAATTATTGAAGTAGAATCAGCTCTTGGTAAAGTTTATATTTCGTGCTTGCGCGGGGTGATGTCTTTCAGACCAGAGGCACAATACAAGGAGCACTTCCCTGGCGGGGAAAAACAGAGGTTTTTTATCCCTGGCAACTTCTTTTTAAGTGGGGATGAAATAAGGGTTGTCTTCTCGATTGGATCTAACAAAAAAGTCAGCGATGAGGATTTATTTGCAAAAAGAAATTTTTATAGGATGCTCGCAAGCAATATTGAATCGGATGATTTACTTATTTCAAACCTTTACAAAAAAGCAACGCTTAACATGGAGCTGCTTTTTAGAGACAGAGCATACAATGCTGGTTTGCCCTGGTTTTTGCAGTTTTGGGCCAGAGATCTTTTTTGGAGTATGCCAGCAATACTATATTCTGGTTTTTTGGGCCGCGCTAGAGAAATATTGCAAATATTTTCGGAAAATGTAATTGACGGCAAAGTTCCGAATTACATATATGAGAACGAAAAAAATTACAATGCCATTGACTCAAGCATCATGTATATCTCTGCAATTTACGATTATGTTGCTTTCTCGGGAGAATTGGCTTTTTTGGAAAAACAGCTTGATGTTATGTGCCAAATAATAGAGCATCTGCTATCTAAATGTGATAGCCGTGGTTTCATATCACATGACCAAAAAGAAAACGAAACTTGGATGGACACCATAAATAGAAGGGATAACTCCATAGAAATTCAAGCACTATTTTCGAAAGCACTGGCTGATTTCTCAAAAATGGTTTTTATCACAAAAAAGCCAAGTGGCAGAGCATTAGCTCTGGCCTGTGAAGCTGAAAGCATTTTTAGGAGACAGAGACATACTTTCCAAAAGAGTTTTTATGCAGATGGAATATATGCTGATAGAATTTTTGGCGAACAGCGAGATTTCAGTAAAAGGCCGAATGCGTTAGTGGCAATATTAACAGGCCTTTTTAGCAAAGGAATAGAAAACTTCGAATCAGAAGATGCGCTTTGCGAAAGAGGTGTTTTGAGTCTTTCAAGCACCAATGCATGTTATAACCCTGATGCATACCATAATGGTCAAGCTTGGTCTCTTTGCACTGGCTGGCTTGCGTGTGCTGAATTTACGCTTGGAAGGTCTGAAAAGGGCTACGAAATTTTGAAGTTGATAAATCAGCTCACTGAAGATGACGCTCTTGGCTGCATAGGTGAGTGTTGGAATAGCAAAACCTTCGAACCTAAGGGGTGTAAGCTACAATTGTGGGGCGCTGCGCTAGCAATAAGAGCAATAGATGAGTTCATGTTAGGCATTAAGCCATTTGCACCAAAATCAGAGATAAGTGTAAACCCAAAATTGCCCCCGCAGGTGAATTATTTAAAAAGGCGCATTAATTTTGGTGGAAAGGAGGTAAGCATAACTTTGAGAAGGCAGGGCGGCTCAATAAAGACCATTATTTCTGGTTAAATTCTTTTCTGTTGAAGCGCAGATATCAAATGCTTTTTTTAAATGATTAACCATAATATTGATAATGGAAAGCGAAAATTTGCAGAAAAAGGAACTTGTTGAGAAATACGTGGAAGAGTTTCGAAGAGAGCTCATTGTTGGTGGCTTTTCGGCAAGAACTTTGAAGATGTATCTGCTATATTTGAGGGAGTTTCTTGAGTTTGTGAAAAAAGATCCCCTGAAAGTTAGCCGAGAAGATATTATTGCTTACATGGCTCACAAGAAACAGAATAATGCAACTGATTCGACGATGTGTTTGGTTTATTCTGCACTAAGGCATTTCTTTAAGGAATATCTTAAAAGCGAAGTTATGGAAGATATAAAAAGGCCTAAAAAGGGGACAAAATTGCCTGTTGTAATGACTCGTGAAGAGGTATCTAAGATTATAGATGCAGCATCAAGAAAGAAAGATAAGTTAATACTGATGCTCTTGTACTCAAGTGGTTTGCGCGTAAGCGAAGTCACAAAGCTAAAAATAAATGATTTAAACTTAGCTGAAAAAACAGCAATAGTAAGAGGCGGCAAAGGAAATAAAGACCGCATTGTGATACTGTCTGATTCCTGGATAAATGACTTGAATGCCTATCTGCAAAAAAGAAAAGCAAACAGTGAATATGTTTTCTCAGATTACCTTGGACGGCCCATTTCTGTTGACACGATACAAAGGATTGTAAGAAAGGCGAGAATAAAAGCAGGGATAAACAAAAATGTAACACCGCATAGCTTTAGGCACACATTTGCAACGCATTTGCTCGAGCGCGGTGAAAACATAAGAAAAATACAGGAGCTATTAGGGCATAGCAATTTGTCAACTACGCAAATATACACCAAGGTGTCTATAGAAGAACTAAAAAAAGTAAAAAGCCCTCTTGATGAGTTAAAATAATAAGGGGGGCTTTTATTCCGATAATCTAATTTTATCCAGTGCACCATAAAAAGAGTTCATTATAAGTTCATTTTTCCATAACTAAACACAAGGTTTAAATATTAAGAAGATAATATATTATGGGATTTTATGATTAGTTAAAGGGAGGGTTTGAAATGACTGTGAGGCTATCGGAACTTTTTGGAAAAGAGATATACACAATAGATGGTGAGCGTAAGGGCAAGGTTTTCGATCTTGTAATCAACCTTGAAAAAGGGCGTATAGAGACAATAACCACTGAGCCCTTAAAAGCTAACTCAAAAGCCGAAGCAAGGAAGATAATAACTGAAAAAAGCATACCTTATAGCAAGGTTATTTCTTCCAAGGATATATTGCTCATTTCGACAAGGCAGGAAATATCTAAATAAGCGCTTTATAAGCTAAATAGAACCAACTAGCTTTGGGTGCTAAAATAAGCCATTATGTATAAGAAACATTTTAATAATTATCGCTGCAAAATTTTATTACTTATACATAAAATAGCTAAAATACAGTAAGTCATATTATCGGAAGTATGGAGGGGGTCTGAACGTTAAAGGCCTATTTTGTACAGTATAAATTTATAATACCAAAATCAGTTAGCAGAGCATCATACACATATCAAAAGTTATTTAGGGCCCTATACGGTTACACTCAAGCGGTAAACAAATCAAGTGGTAAAAGATACAAATACCACAGAAAAGGAATCCTTTCAGATGTGCCTTTTATTAGGCCTTCCAAGAATTCAATCATAATACCTGTTGATTCATTCCAAAAGTTAATAAACTTCTTTAATACCGGCGAAAATCCAGCACACAGATGGTCATCTAAAGGTGACTGGAAGGCTGTTTATTATCTCAGTGATAAACAAATAAACGAACAGCTTGCTGCGAAAGCTTTTGAGAAAGTTCTGGACAGGCAATGGGTAAACTATGATGGCGAAAAAGTTCTGTTGGAAGATTTACTATCAAAAAAGGCATCTGTGGGGCTAGATAAAAAAAGCAAGGAATTGTTGATGCCTATTTGTAACAGAATTACGACTCATGATTGGTTCTTGAAGAGTTATGTATACTCAGAGCGACTTACTAACTTTAAAAAAGCATGTGACTTACTAAGATAAACTTCTTAAGCTAGCTTTTTTCTTGATCTCCTTCTTATTTTTTTCTTCGCTGGCAACTTTATTTTCATTAGAAATGTTAACCTCAAATAGAAACTCCCTTTTTCTCCATTTTCTACGACCGCCTATGCTGTGAGTTTCAACTAAATTAATATCTACCAGCGTTTTTAGATAGGGGTACAAGCTACGCTCATTCTTGTAGTCTACGCCAAAGAGTTCCTTTATCCTTCTTCTAATCTCAGGCATATCAACCCATTCATCAAAGCCCAGAACATTTACTAAGTGATACGCCTGTGTGTTCTCATTGAAAGATAAAAAATCCCAAAGAGACCTAAGTTCTTTATTTTCTTCTTCGTATTCAATCCCATCATAAACAGATCTTTCTTTTTCTTCAATTGCCCAACTCTTAATTTTTCCACCTAACTTTATTAGCGCTCTCAATATTTTCTTAACTACCATATTTACATTTATTACAGTATTTACTTAAAAAACTTACTGTAAAAACCTTTAATGTCCGTAATTACAAGTAATTAATGTATTTTAAAAATTACATAGTTTACAAGCAGAGTGTACAACCTCCTTATAAAAGCATTGGCTTGACTAAACATGCGCCCATTGTATTAATGTTTATTTTTTTCATTTTTACATACTTCTCTCTTTAACGTACTTTTTTATTTTTAGCTTTTAAATATTTTTTACACATTAAAAAAATTTGAAAATTTTTATTTAGTTATAATTCTGATCTATTTTACACATTAAAAAGCAATTTTTCGACTAAATTACAGATGACTTTTCCATTGTTCTCAAAAGCAGGCATAGCGGGGGATGGATTTGAACCATCGACCTTCGGGTTATGAGCCCGACGGGCACTCCAAGCTGCCCTACCCCGCTATAATAGAGCATTTAATTTTTCTTTCAATATTTTTTATTACTCAATTCTGCCTTTTTTTAAAATAAAAGGCTTATTATAACACCAATTTTTAAAATAAACCTTTATATGCTAACATTTATTTAAAATAATTTTTGTATCCTGTGTGTCATTTCTGTCCAACATTTTGCGTTATTAAGCTTTCTTTAGGGTTTCTATCTGCTTCTTTATTGACATTACCTTTTTATTAATCTCATTCTTAAGCTTTTTCGGGTTAAGGCAATCCATGTCTCTGCCGCACTCAGGGCACTTGAAATTGTACTCTGCAGCAATTTCAAAAGGTATCTCTACACAACCCTGCTTACATATAAATATTGTGTAATTCTCTTTTATTGTTTTCTCTTTCTCTAGCTTTTCGGCTATTTCACAAAGTTCTTCTATTATTAGACTTATGAGCTTTTTTTTGTCTATAAACCAACTATAATTGTACCAGCCGCTTCTTTCATTTCTTTCCTTTTCATAGTTTGCAATGCCGCGATAGTGTAACCTGTTAAGTATTGTCCTTACTTCAGTTACCTTAAGGCCTGTTTTCTCTGCTATTTTTTCATCTTTCATCGGCTTGCGACTTTCCCATAGGACTACAACTACAGAATGAGCGCCCACGCCCGCATTTTTATTAAGAAAATCTACAAATGCGGACTCTTTATAAATCTTAAAAGCCATTTTTTCACCTACTTTTTGAAGACCTTTTCTTTAGCTTTCAATTTTGCTCCTGGAAATTCTTTCGAAAGCTCTGAACCATCAAAATACCAATCAAGAAAAACAGCCAATGCTGCGATTTCGCTATGTGGCTGCTTTGTAACACATATATTGTAATCGCTAGCAACATATACTCCTGCCTCAACCTTTTTTGATCCAATAATGACCGCAATTTTTTTGTACTTCCTAATCTCAGCAATTTTCTTTTGAAGAGGCTTACCATACATTGTTAGATGAACTATCTTAAAACCCATTTTTTTTAGATTTTTGACCTCCTCAAGCCAAGATTTTTTAAAGCAAAGCTTAAAATCACCACCCCATCTGCTAACTATGTTTTCAATCCTTTTTTTCAGGCCCTCATCCGAATTACCCAATATTATGATCTTATCAGCTCCAAAAGCCCTCGCAACTAAACAACAATGTGTTGTTACACGTTCGTCTCTAACAGCCCTGTGACCATATCTTATAACCACTACGCTGCCCATCATTTATTTCTTCCAGCAAAACTCTTAATTAACTTTTGTGTAAATTATATTCATTTTATATCAACATAGCAGTTTTTTTAAAGAGCTTGGTGCAACTCTTTTTATGTATTTTCCACCAAGATATTTTATGTTTTTACGGGCCCGTAGCTCAGCTGGCAGAGCACTGGACTTTTAATCCAGGTGTCGCGGGTTCAAGTCCCGTCGGGCCCATGGGGCTGTGGTGTAGTTTGGCTCAGCATACCAGCTTTGGGAATCCATTCAAAAAAGCTGGAGACCCGGGTTCAAATCCCAGCAGCCCCAACTAAAAAAGAAGTGGTTTTTTTGGAGAAAAAATTAAGCTACGAAGATATTAAGAGGTTGGGTTTTGACGAAATAAAAATAGGCAAGCTTGAAAGAATAATTTCGAGCGGAATTACGCCTTACGCTTATAGTTTCGAGGGGCAGCAACTAATAATTGATATTTTAAAAAAGTATGAAAAAGCAACACATGAAAGAGAAAAAGAAACAGTTTCATTGGCTGGACGCATCTACGCTATTAGGCAGCATGGCAAAGCAATATTCGCTGACCTAAGGGACTTCACAGGCAAGATACAGATTTACCTAAAGGAGGACACGCTTGGCAAAGAAAAGTTCTATTTCTTCAAGGACCTGATTGATACCGGAGACATAATTGGCTTAAAAGGGCAAGTTTTTAGGACTAAAATGGGTGAACTCACTGTTTGGGTAAATGAATACACTCTTCTTTCAAAGTCACTTTCACCACTACCAGAGAAGTTCCACGGCCTTCAAGATACTGAGCGAAGATACCGCGAAAGATACCTTGATCTGATTTGCAATCAAGATTCAAAAGAAGTTTTTATAAAAAGGGCAAAAGCAATCTCCACTATAAGGCACATTTTGGAATCAAAAGGATTCATAGAGGTGGAAACGCCAATATTACAACCACTATATGGTGGTGCAAATGCAAGGCCATTCGAGACATACCACAATTTCCTAAAGCAAAAACTTTACCTTCGTATAGCACCGGAGCTATACTTAAAGCGCCTTGTTGTTGGTGGTTTTGAAAAAGTTTTTGAAATTGCAAAAAACTTCAGGAACGAAAGCATAGACACCTTGCACAACCCTGAATTTACAATGATTGAAATATATGAAGCATATAAGGACTATAAAGGCATGATGGATTTAACCGAGGAACTTATAAGCGAAGTAATAAAAGAAACAAACGGCAAGTACAAAGTAAATTTCGGTGGACACGAGATTGACTTCAAGCCAAAATGGAAGGTTTCAAGCATGAGTGATCTCGTAAAGGAGTTCTCAGGGATTGATGTGGATTCCTTAAACTTTAAAGAGCTTATGGCTAAGGCAAAAAAGGAAGGGCTAAAAGAAGCAGAAAACATTAAAACAAAAGGTGAACTCATTGTGCTCTTATTTGAAAACTTAGTCGAGAAATCACTGATACAACCAACATTTGTAACTGACTTTCCAGTTGAAGTATCACCCTTGGCCAAGAAACGCAGAGATAACACTCTCTTCGCAGAAAGATTTGAGCTCTTCGTAAACGGCTATGAGCTTGCAAATGGTTTTTCAGAACTAAATGACCCTTTGGAGCAAAAAGAGAGGTTTGAAATACAGATAAATGAAAAAAAGGAAGATGTGGCAAAAATTGTAGATTATGACTATGTGAAAGCATTAGGTTATGGCTTGCCACCAACCGGTGGCGTTGGGATTGGGATAGACCGCTTAGTAATGTTTGCTACAAACAAGCCTTCCATAAAGGAGGTCATACTTTTCCCACATATGAGACCACAAAGTGATATTTAAAAAATCTCTTTGGCAAATTTTCATTACTCGGGGCGGTAGCTCAGAGGGAGAGCACACGGCTGAAGACCGTGGTGTCGCGAGTTCGAGTCTCGCCCGCCCCATTGATAAAACCAAAAATTAGAGCTTTAGTTAAATATCTGTTTGTTCAACCTTCTTTACCTCAATGCCTTTCCTTGTTATCTCCAAAGGGTGTATGTACTCTGAATGCTTTACACCACGCATTTTTACAACCTGCAAAGCCCTTGTTATGCCGCCGCCAACACCTATGTAGTGCATAAGTATTACCCCATCAGCAATATATTCTTCGACGCCATACTTGCTAAACCTTTTGTCATCTACTTCTATCTCTGATATTAGCAAAGATGTTGTGCCTGCTTTTCCTAATAGATAATTTAGTTTTAATAAACCCCTTCTAATATCATCTTCAGTTCTAAGGGTGAGTCCCAGAGAAGCAACAGAATCTATGACAATCCTTTTTGCCCCAAACCTCTTGATAGATGCTAATATCTCAAGCAGAAGCTTATCTATATCCAGCCCAGTGCTTGGCAAGGCAAACTCTTCTTCTGTTGGAAAACCCATCCTTGCAACAGTTCCATCAATTATTCTTATCATATTCTTGTTTTCTAGTTCTTTTAAATCCCAGCCAAAATTTAGGCAATCCTCCCTTAACAAAGAGGGGCGCTCATCGAGAGTTACATATATGCCAGGCTCATTGTAAAGCTCAGCACCATTGTAAATATATTGTATCCCAAAAGTAGTTTTTCCCGAACCACAAGATCCACTAACTAATATTGTTCTGCCAGTAGGAAAACCACCATCAATAAGCTCATCAAGACCATATATGCCAGTTTTTGTCTTTTTCATTGGAATCACCTATCAATCAATAGTATATTGTTCACAGCCATATTTATTTTTATCCCCTGCCTAAAATATCAACTAAATCCTTTCTGCATATATTACATTCTGTGTTTTTTCAAGTACTTTGCTAACCCTTTCCAGGTGTGCGCGGTCTCTTATGCTTAAGTCAAAAACAACTCTTATCACATTTTGAGAATCGATTTTAATTTCACTCTTAAGAACCTTTACCTTATTCCTTTCAAATTCTCTAAACAAGTCACTGAGGATATCAGCCCTTTTGAAAGCCCAGGCCTCCATTCTAACAGCATAGCCGCCCCTTTTCAGCAGATCTTGTCTTACCGAAAATAT
>JAWALG010000001.1:0-52144 GCA_038886995.1 Candidatus Iainarchaeum sp. | reverse complement strand
CAAGGGCAGGCATGCTTACCACATCTATGCTGCAATGCTTGCATTAAGCTTTGCAGGGTTCTTTTCCTCTGAACAGAATCAGTGTTGGGAGATTAAAATGATTGGGCTGCGTTTTTAATTTATTAATATTCAGTTAGGAATTCAAACCGCTTTGGCTACTTTTTTGGCTTGCCAGGAACCTTGTGGTGTTTTCTGCACCTAGCAACATACAAATCTTCGCTGCCAACCACTATAAGTGGGCTGTTGTAAGGTGCTGGTTTGCCATTTATCAAGCGCTGGGTAAAGTACGCATTTTTTCCACAGATGCTTTCAGTGCCATTTACTTTTACTTTTTCAGTGCATATTGCATGCAGCTTTGTTACGGATTCGCTCAAGGCAATTATTTCAGCAACAGTCCTCTCAGAATTTCTAAACCTGAATGGTTCGCCACGAAAGTCAAGGTTGAGGCAAGCAAGTATAACATCAATATCCTTTTCAGCCAACCCAATTGCAACATCAATTATCCCATCATCTAAAAATTGTATTTCATCTATGCCAATTGCTTTTGTATCCCTGTCAAGGTGCTCAATTATTTCAGAGCTATCGTTTATTGGTATGGCTTCTATTCGCCTGTCATCATGTGAGTATATGCAATTTTTTCCACCCCTGAAGTCAATCTCTGGTGAGAAAACCTGTACTTTCCTGCCCGCAATCTGTAGACGCCTTATGCGCCTCATGAGCTCTTCAGATTTGCCGCTGAACATAGGTCCGGTAACAATCTCAATCATATTAACTGATTTTTTTAGGTGCGTTTTGTTTAAATAGCTTTTTCTTTTAAAATACATCTATGGATGTAATTGCAAAGGCCATTGATGAGTACAAGAGCAATTTCAAAATATGTCTTCTATTTGCACTCCTGCTGGTCTTTGTGCCAGCATTTATATTGCCATTTTTCAGAGTGCCCTTCTTCGAAACAGGCGTTACGCTTTCTTCAGGTACGATTCTCATAGATTACATGCTTAGCCCACAATCAATACCAATCTTTGTTTTGGCTTTGGTCTTCTTATTTTTCTACTCTTTTTTGATAGGCCTTATCTGCCTGGCAGTAAGGCGTGACCTTAGCAAAGTAAAGGTGCATTTCTACCTTAAAGAGATGGTTAGAAAATTCGCTTTTAATATATTTAGCTTTTATGCAATTACCCTGGCTTTAGTTTTTATTCCAGCACTTATCTTGTCTTCAATAAGCTTAAACCTTCTAATGGCCTTTTTGGCCTTGGTTTTTATCTTTTCGGTTTTTTTCATGTTTGTGCCACAGGCAATAGTGATTGATGAAGTGCCGCTTGAAAAGGCACTTTCTGAGAGCGTCATTTTCGTGAGAAAAAACCCAGTTATTTCTTTAAAGGTTGTCTTTTTAATGGCTGCATTGCTGCTTCTCGTTGGCCTTATTGAATTTGTTCTTGACACAATTGCGCTTACTGGCATTTTTGGTTCATTTGTTGCGAGCGAATTTATCGTTGGGCAAATAATTTCAATTGCAATAACCCTTATCTTTGTGGTGCCTTTCATTGAAATCCTTAAGACATTTTTCTATATGCTCAAGTTTGACCTCATAAAAAGGCAGGTTTTGATGAAATGATAGCGTCTCTTGACAGGATTGAGGTTCTTATATTAAAAAAGCTTTTGGAAGACGGTCGCACGAGCTATAAGGCCATAGCAAAAGAGGCCCAGCTTACAGATGTTGCAATAAGAAAAAGAGTTGATTCTCTAAAAAGGCGCGGCATCATAAAGGCAATAAGGGCGGAGATAAACTATGGTGTTCTGGGTTACGAGAAGCCGGTTTATCTACAGCTCAGAACTGAATTAGCACAAACAAAAGATGTTCTCAAACGCATAGAATCCTTCGAACATGTGCTTGAGATATACCAGGTTTTGGGAGAATATAACCTCCTTGTTAAGGCAGTTCTTCCAGACCTTTCAGCAGTGAAGGATTTTGTGGAGCGCCTCAGTTCCATAAGTGGCGTTCTTGATATGAAAACACTTGTAGTCCTTGATGAAGTAAGAAAAACCAATACGCTGCCAGCAAGCGTAATGCAAAAAAGGTTTTAAGCGCCTCTCCCCTGTTGGCCATCTTTTGCTTCAGGCTCTTTTGGAATTTTTAAATCCTGAATTCCTTTGCATCTTTTTTGGATCATCGAATAAATCTGGGCAGTTGCGATAGAAAGGATTATGCTAAGAATAATTGTTATGTATGTTATCTTGATTATTGTATATGCGCTTGCATAGTCCATGAACAGTGATTTGTCGGCCATGATTAATGCTAAAGGCGCCAAAGCAGCAGGCCCAATGCCTTTAGGAGAACTCATGCCTATGATAAGGCGATCCCACAAACTTAAGTCGCTTTTGTAAGAAACAACAAATGCCGTAACAATTCTGGCTATAATTATAAAGCCGATTACTGTGATAAAATCAGTGTGTGTTATCTCGAGAATACCAAGCATTTTTATTGGGAATTCTGCACCAAGAAGCACAAAAACAAAAATTGTGAATAAAGTTGCGATATCCTTGTTGAACTCCATAAAAAATTCCTTTTTTGGCGCCTTTGAAGAATTAAGAAGTATGCTTGTTATTCCAACCGCGACAATGCCAGAACCGCCAAGGTTCTCAGCAGAAATAAAAACAAGTAGCGCAATTGCAAGACCCACAAGTTCCTCTAGATCCGACCCAGAAGCCTTTAGGGCTTTTTGTCCAAAGAAGAAGCCAATAACCCCAACCAAAAAACCGACTCCTGCTAGAAGCACAAGCTTTGCCAAATATAGCGGCAAAGCAATGTTTATGGGCGGAGTATAAACTGCAAAATCATATATCATTAGCGGAAGTATTATGGTGAGAGGTGCATTCATTATTGATTCAGCGTTTAGGATCTCCTGTGCCTTTTTTGGATATTTCCAAATGAAGCTATCAATAGCACTAGGATCTATGTCACAAAGCAATGCGCCAAGAAAAAGTGCTGGTAACAAAGCAAGCCCAAGCGTTAAGTGCACAACAGAGGCTATTATGCCTGCGGTTATTATTACACCAACGGTTGACAATCCAATTATTAGTGCGCCTTGTTTTCGGATATTTTCTACTTTAAGGTAAAAGCCGTTTGCAAAAACAATTATCACTATTGCAAGCATTCTTAAGGTATCTGGTATTATGCCGAGCTGGTAGATATCGATCAGAGAAATGCTAGCAAGTATCGTTCCGGCCAAAATAAGCAAAATTATGTATGGGATGCCTGTTTTTTTGTTCAATATTTTGCAGATTACCCCTAAGAAAAGTATTATTGCAATCTGGTTTATTACAACAATCACATTTCCAAGTTCAGCAGCCATACTTCCCGTAAAATTAAGCACATTTTATTATATATTTTTTCCGCTATGCCCGTCTTTCATATCTTTTAATGCTACTGCGCCCTGCTCAGAGAAAAACCCCCGAGCAACAATTAAATAGTAAACACCCACGTTGCTTTTTAGATTATAAGATACGACTGTAGTAAAATATTTAAAGTATGCCCCTCCATAAGATAATTATGGGTATAAAAGAGATAAAGGTCTATAGTTGTAGTTGTGAAAGATGTGGGCATGAGTGGATTACAAGAAGCGAAGATATTCCAATCGTGTGCCCAAAGTGTAAAAGCCCGTATTGGGATAAACCGGTAAATAATAATAGGGGAAGAAAATGATACATAAAAAGTTAGACATAAATTATAAAAAAACCTGTAATTGTGATGAGAAACGCATTAATTGTTTAACTCCAAAAGAATGGTTAAAGAACCAGGTGGCTATTTGGGAATTTTATTATGAGGCCAGAGATATTAGAGATAAAAGCATACACCCGGCAGTTTTCCCAATAGCTCTCCCTAAAAAATGTATAGAATTATTCACCCACAAGGGTGAGCTAGTGCTAGACCCTTTTGCTGGCGTAGGCACTACCCTGCTAGCTGCAAAAGATTTGGGGCGAAATGCAGTTGGTTTTGATTTAAGTGAAAAGTATGTAGAATTTGCAAAAAAGCGCTTATTACAACAAACGCTATCTGACACACGACAGATTATGATTTGTGATGACGCGATAAATATTTCCAATTATCTTTATGATGAGACTGTTTCATTATGTGTAACCTCCCCCCCGTATGCTAATATGTTAAATAGGCCGAGATTAAATAAAAGTCTTAGGGGTGATAAGAGGCTGAACGAGCAATTTATGAAGATACAACAATATTCTAATAATCCTAGAGATTTGGGGACTATGCAACCAAAAAAATATGCAATGGAATTAACTAAAATATACAAGAAAATCTTTCCTTTGTTGAAACCAAAAGCCCACTGTGTTATCAATATTACTGATTTATGGTGGGAAAATAAAAGGGTTTTACTACATATCTATGTTATAGAAGCTATGAAAAAGGCCGGATATGAGCTAAGGAATATTATAATATGGGATAGAAGGAATCTGATAAACGGGGCAGGCATATTTGGTTTTCCAAGTAATTATATAACATTAGGTACTACCTTTGAATATATCCTAGACTTTTGGAGACCCCCAATCGACTAATTAATTTTTAGTGACCCTGTTTCGCGTATAAAAAGTCCTTTTTATTTTCTTTAGATATTTCCCTCTTCAACAAATTTTTTTATGTCTTTAGAGAATTCTGTATTTAGCCTAAATCTCGAAGCTCCGCCCTTTGAGTCAATATATTGTAGTATTTCTTGTGGTACATAACAATAACCACCAGTATTTTTGCAATGTTTTTCTATGAGTTTTATAGTTGAAGTTGTAAACTCTGACGGTTCATTAAAGAAACCCACCATACTATCCCCATCAAATGCCAAACCGCGTAATCCCCTTTCTCTTAATTTGACATTTTTAACTTCTACTCTGTGCTTTTTCTTAAAGCAATCCTTTCGAGGGTAATAAACTATTATATCTGTTCTTTCTATCTTTTTATCATAGTGCTTCCCTATTTTTAACCCATTTTTTATCAATTCTCTTTCAACACATATTTCAGCAATATTACCCGAAATAACTTGGAATACTTGGCTGATTCTTCTGGATGTCTCTTCCATAAAATTGCTGTAAATTTTATCATCGACCCTAATTGGTCTTAACAATTCTTTCTTTAGCTTTACTTTTATATCCTGAGGAATACCAGACAAACTTTTCCTTGATAGAAAAGACTTTACTTTATCCTTATAATAGCGTTCCCTATATTTTTTAATTAGTTCAAATGTCTTAGAGTGTATTTCATTAATATCTGCTTGTGGGGCGCTTCTTTCAGCCTCTCTAACAATTTCTGCCGCAGAAGGAAACATCCCCCTCGCCATAATTACCATATTTTTATTTTTTCAATTTATAAAACTATCTAAAGAACTATTGAACTACTAGTTGTAAAACAAAGCTAGACTTCTACCACTAAACAAAAACCCCTACATTTTTTATGTTTTGCACACAAATAGCTATTTTAGTGGTAAAGTGAAACTTATTATTGCTGAGAAAAACATTGCTGGAAGAAGGATTGCCGAGCTTCTAGCAGAGGGCAATGTTCGTGAAGAGCGGGTTGGTAGTGCACCAGCATACAGATTCCGCAGAGCTGGCGAAGAGTATGTGGTAGTGCCACTGCGCGGCCATATTCTTGACGTTGATTTTCCAAAGCAATATTCTCCTTGGGTTGGCACGGATCTGCGCAAACTAGTTTTCAGCGAGATTGAATATGTTAAGAAGGAAAAAAGCATAATATCTGCACTTATAAAGTATGCAAAAGAAGCAGACGAAATAATATTTGCAACTGACTATGACAGGGAGGGAGAAAGCATTGCCCTTGAGGCACTGCAATGTGCACATGAAGCAAATCCAGCTATAAAAACAAAGAGGGTTGTTTTCTCTGCTATAACCAAGGAGGATATTGAAGAGGCATTTAGAAATCCAACAAAGCTAGATTTCAATCTTGCAAATTCTGCAAACGCAAGGCGTGAGACAGACCTTATCTGGGGCGCTGTACTAACACGTTTTCTTTCCATAGTTTCAGGGCAACTAGGCAAGGAATTTCTTTCCGCAGGCCGTGTACAAAGCCCTGTCTTAGCGCTAATAGTTGACAGAGAAAAGGAGATACTTGCGTTCAAGCCAAAGCCATACTGGGAAGTTGAGGCATTGTTTGAAAAGGATGGAAAGCGTTTCAGTGCAATGCACAAGGAAGGGCGTTTCTGGGAAAAAGAAAAGGCACTCGAAGTTCTTAAAAGCAAAGAGCCCCATGGCCGTGTTGCAAAAGTAATTATTTCTGAAAAAACTATAAAGCGCCCAGTGCCTTTTAACACAACTGCTTTTTTGAAAGCGGCAAGCTCAATAGGCATTTCAGCACCACAAGCAATGAACATTGCTGAAGAGCTTTATCAGTTAGGTTACATAAGCTATCCAAGAACCGACAATGAGGCGTATCCTGCAACAATAGGCCTGAGAAAAATCGTTGAAAAGCTTTCTTCAAAAAAAGAATTTTCAGAATATTGTCGTGAAATACTGAACAAGAAGATTATGCCTTCAGCTGGAAAGGCAACAAAGGATCATCCACCGATACATCCTGTTGATCTGCCGAGAAGCCCACTTAGCGGCAACCATGCAAAGATATATGAGCTCATAAGCAGACACTTCTTAGCAACGCTTGGCGATGATGCACTTGCTGAATTTATAAACACAGAAATTCTTGTTGGAAAAGAGCCCTTTGTGGCAACAGGCAAGCGCTATCTTAAGCTTGGCTGGAAGAAGATTTACCCTTACAGCAGCACCGAAGAGGTTATCTTGCCAGCCCTTAAAGAAGGTGACATTATAAAGCTAATTGAAATGAGGGTTCATGAAAAAGAGACCAAACCAAAGCCAAGGTATTCCCAGGGTGCTCTCATAAAATTGATGGCAGACCTAGGCCTTGGCACAAAGTCAACAAGGCACGAAATAATACAGAAGTTATATGCAAGGGGCTACATAAAGGGCAATAAGGCAATAATCCCAAACAAGATTGCCTTTGCAACAGTGGATGCTCTTGAAAAGCAGAATAGCGCAATAATCAAGCCAGACATGACAGCACAGATTGAGAAAGAAATGGATGAAATTGCAATTGCAAAAAAGGAAAAGGATGAGGTTGTTGAAGATTCAAGGAAGATGTTGCAGAGAGCGTTAGAAGATCTCCTTGAGAAAAAAAATGAAATAGGAAAAGCGTTGAGAGAAGCACTGATGGCTGACCGCAAGCAATTCCAGTGTACAAGATCTGGTTGTGAGGGAATGCTTCTAGTTAGAAATAGTAAGAGCGGAAAACGCTTTCTCGGTTGTACAAAGTACCCAGAATGTCGCGTAACATATCCTCTGCCACAAAAAGGGAAAATCGAGCCCTTAGAAAAGAAATGCCCAACATGCCAAAAGCCAATGATAAGAGTAAACTCAAAAAACTTCCGCTATGAGATGTGCATTGATCCAGCATGCCCAAGCAAGGATTCTTGGAAGAATAAAGTAGAAACAGCAAAGAGCACTGGTGGGCTGAAATGAGCTTTCGCTTTAGGCATAAATCCACTTTTATACTCCTAATGCTTTTGTTGTTTTCTTTTTTTATCGCTGGCTGTGTCCAAACTGAAGACAAGCCAGCAGACATTTGGCAAGGCGTTGATTTGGAAAAACTCAAGAGTCCACATGAAATTGACATTAATAACATGGCAAAAGAAAAAATTCTCTTAGAGGTTAAATCTGTTTTGAAAAAGGCCGAATCCTTACGTGATAAAAGCTCTGGCATGATGAAAGAATATTGGTCACTGCATTTCAACTTTGCAGAATTTTTGATTAAAAAGATAGATATCTTTAGCTCAAACAACTCTGTGATGCTCAAACAGAGTGTTTCTATCGAGATAAGTAAAGCATCTCCTACAGAATGCACTTACTTTAAATCATTTTCAGGTCTTGCGGATAAACTCAAAATTCTCAAGGAAGAAGCTGCGAAGAACAACAGCAGCATCAAATCTTTTTCTTTGAAGTATCCTGAAAAAGCAAAAGAGTTCAATGTCAACTCATTGCTTTTGGATGAAACCGGCTTTAGTATATTGGCAAATAAAGCAAAGGCCAGGGCAGTAATTGGTGAAGCATGCCTTCTTTACCAAAAATCAAAGGCCTTTTTTCAGGGTATTGATTTTGAAAGAATAGATTGCAATAACATGGCTGACCTTTATGATAAAATAAAAGGTGCGGAATCACTTGTTTCAGAATCTGAAAAGCTAATAGATGAACTAGAATCCCTTGGCACAGACACTGGGGGTCTTTACGATTTACATTCAAGCGTGGTTTCTCTGCTCAATGAGATAAAACAACTATATAGCGACTTGAATAACTGCTAAACTGGCCACTTATATTAGAAAAAGTATTAGAGGAAGAAGGGGCCTCTTCAGAAACCATTTTAGCCTGGTGAGCTGCCCCATCCCTCTAACCGACTTTGGTTCTTGCAACAACCCTCCTTTTGGTTTTGCGTATATATTATTAACTAACCCATATAAAGCAATTCATCGAATTGATATGTAAAAAAATAACATTTATAACTGTTATTAATGTACTATTATATCATATTGGTGATGTTATGGTATTAAAAAAATCTGTTGTTGACCCTGTGCGTGTTAAGATTCTTGAAGCTCTTCTCAAAGAGGGGTCTGTAAGACCAAGCATAGAGCGAATAAAGAAGCATACTGGCTTCCACAAGGCAACAATAATCAGTTCCTTGGACTTCCTCAATAAAGCAGGCATCATACAGGGTTATGGTCCAAAAATAAATTTCAGGTCACTTGGCTATAACCTTGAGGTAACGATGCTTCTTCAAGCAGACCTATCGCAAAAAGAAGCATTTAATGCATTCATTGATAAGGCAATGCAGGACCATCACCTTTACTGGTTTTCTGGAATGCTTGGTTCTGGCAATTGGAATCTACTTACAAGGCATGTCTACAAAGATGTTGAGTCCTACAGGAAGCACATTGAAAGCTACTACTACGAGAGCATTCCAGGGATATATAACTTCATAAGGGACCGAAACATGTTTTTCACAACCGAGCCAGTTTATAAAAGCGCTTCCAGAACAAAGTCAATAATAGAGCTTATAAAGCGTGTAGAAGAGAAATAAGATTTACAGAGAAATACCAAAGTTTTGGTATTTTAATTATTTTGCATTTAATTTCAATATATTTCTTTAATTATTCCTTTAATATTTCTCAGCGTTATTGGTGCTTTTATGCCAGAAAAACAAGAGAAAGAAGGCATTGGCAAAATATTTCAATCCTTTGGTGCTGAACACAAGCAAGAGGGCTCAAAAAAGGAAGAGATGCTTCAAGAGATAAAGCCAGAAGACCTTGCAAAAAAAGAGGCCAAGCAGGAAGCAGCACAGCAGGTTCAGCAAGCACGAAAGTTTGATAATGTTATATTAGGCAAGAGCGCACAGCAGTTAGGTGAAATAAAAATTCCAGAGAATAAGCCAGCGCAAAAAGTTATAGAAAGGGTTTCCACGGGTGTTGAGTCATTTGATGAGCTAATTGAGGGTGGCTTTGAAAAAGGTTCAGTAGTGCTTTTTGTTGGTGCGCCAGGCACAGGCAAGACAATATTTGCACTTCAGTTTTTGTACTATGGCATTACTGTAAGCAAAGAGCCAGGCATTTACATAACCTTTGAAGAAGACAAGGAGTCACTTTATAGGCATGCGCTTGTTTTTGGTTGGGATTTTAGGGCTTTGGAGCAGAAGAATCTTTTGAGAGTTTTGGAGTATAGGCCGCACCAGGTTGAAAAACTGATGAAGGAGGGTGGTGGCCCAATAAAGGATGCAATAAATGAAATTGGTGCCAAACGCCTTGTTGTTGATTCAATAACTTCATATGCGCTTTTGTTCCATGATGAATATGTGAAAAGGCAAAGCATACTTGAATTTTTTGATCTGTTGCATAAATGGGGGACCACAACCATTGTAATTTCTGAAACACCTGCTGACACGCATCTGACAAAGGCAGATTCGCTTGGCTTCCTTTCAGATGCAATTATTGCTTTGTATTACAGAAAAGAAGGCGAAAAAGGGCCTAGAGTTCATTGTTGCGAAATATTGAAGATGCGCGGCACAAGGCACACAAATAAGGTTCTTGCATTGGACTTTGAAGCAAACGGAATAAAGGTCTACCCAGATGTTGAGATTTTCTAAGTTGGCTATTTGCAATAATCGTTATTATTAATAACTTCCTATTGTTATAATAATAGTGTTAAGTATGTTTTCAAAAAGTTCAAAAGGCCAAAGCTCAGTTGAGGTTATGGTTATCCTTGCAGTTGGCCTTGTTATTCTTATAGCCATAATTGCATACTCTAACACTTCATTATCCGAGATTCAGCTCGAGAGACAACAGCAGATTGCGCTTACAAGTGTCAATGACCTTATAAACGCGGCAAATGATGTTTATAGGCAAGGCGAAGGTGCACGAAAAAGGGTTTTCTTTTCAGTGCCAAGCGCAATTGACCCAAGCAAAAGCGGCATTGAAGGTACAAGCATAGTGTTCAATGTTGCCGGCAGTGATATCTATGCCAAAGGAGATGCTAACTTAGTAGGCACAATACCTCTGAAGCCAGGAGAGCACCGCGTATGGGTTGAGGCAAAGGAGGGCTATGTTGTTTTCGGCCTTGAGGAAATCTACCTTGACAAGACATCACTTTTTGTGCATATTTCCAGAGGTGGCGACAAGCAGGAAACAATCACAATATACAATGATGGCGATGGCAAAGCGCAGGTTTCTTTAGTTAAGAATTGGAGCCATACGCACGCAAACTTTGATATAAACACCTCATCTTTTGAACTTGAGCCAGGTAGCTCAAAGACACTTGACATAAACTTCTATTCGGATGCGTTTGCAGCAGGCGCTTATCCCGGATCATTAGTTTTTACTGCAATAACCCCAAACCAAACACACGAGATATTTGTGCCTGTAACAATAGAAGTTTCCGCTACAATAATAAAGAAAGCTTGGCTTGAACTTTACCCTGAACAATACCCTATATCAATATTGGCTGGCTCTACGCAAGACATCAATTTTTACGCATGTAATGTTGGCATGGAAGACCTAAATAGTGTGACCCTTTCCATTTCAATGGACCGCAACGCAAACAGTTGGATATCACTTAGCCCCTCAAATATTACCCCCCTGGTGAGAGAAAGTTGTATGCCTGTTAAAGTAACCATGGCTGTTCCAAATGATGCAAATGGCATTTATACTGGCACAGTTTATGGCAATAGCAGTGTTAACAGTGACTCATCTGTGCTTATTATAAAGGTTCTTACCTTACCAGAAGAAGATGGCGAACTGTACCTTTTCCCGGACTATTATCCACTTTCAATATTTAAGGGCTCTACTGAGGATGTCAATATCTATGCTTGCAACTTAGGGCTTAAAGACCTTGATGATGTTAACCTTTTGCGCTCAATGGAGCGCGACGCAAATGACTGGGTTTCAATAAGCCCAACAAACATTGCGCCTCTTCAGAGAGGAGCCTGTGAACCTGTAAAAATAACAATAAGCGTACCACAAGATGCAAATGGCGACTACAATGGCCTTATCGAAGGCCTAAGCAGCATAAACTCTGACACATCAAGGATTTCAATAAGGACTCTGTCACTGCCAGACAAAAACGGCTTCCTATCGCTTTTCCCAGAAAGGCAGCAGGTTACAATATTCACTATGCTTCCAGATTCCGCGCAAGAGCTTGAGATTTTTGCTTGCAACACCGGCTTCAGTCCGCTTCAGTATGCAAACTTTTCCTACCAAGTATTTAATGATCCAAACAATTTGATCTCCATTTCATTAGAACCTTCAAGCTTAGGTGTTTTGCAAGGTGGCGACTGCAATCTTATAACAGTCAGGGTTGACGCAAACAAAAATGCAACGGGCCAATTTAATGCTAATATCACAGGCCAGAGCAATGCAAACATTGATGACTCTAATTTGAGCATAAAGATTGCAACATACGCTGACATGTTAAACTTCTCATGGTCGCCAGCTTGTATAAGCAGCAGTGGCGGTCTCGAATGGTGGACTTTTTGGAACAGTTATCCAGTAGATCTAAATCTAATAAGAATGAAAGTAGATTTTAACAGTAATGCTAAAGTAGCATCTGTGAGTTTTTTTATAAAAAACCAAGTAACGATATATGACGGTAAAAAGTACTTTGATGAGAATGGTGTTTTGAAAAATGGCAAAGCACCACCTGGAGCGTGGTTCCCAATAAAAGATGGGGGTGGATTTGTAATAGAGTCTGGAGAAGTCATAAGGTCTCAAACATCAAAAATCACTTTTGATGGCACTATAAATTCAAACGACGTGTTTACAATTCACTTTATGTTTTCGGATGGGAGCATATTGACAACGCCACCATGGCCTATCGACTACAAATGTGGCTGATAAAATATTTAAGGTGACCTTTTGCAAAAAGCTCAGGCGTCTGTTGAATTTATGGTTCTTCTTTCCTTTTTTTTATTGATTTTTGTTTTTTCGCTTTCGGTTGCATCAGGCCAGCACGATGTTTTTATGCAATCTAAAAAGACCCAGGAAGCAAAGCTTCTTGCAAGGACACTTGCATCTGAAATAAATGCAGTTTATCTTGGCGGCAATGGCACGGAAAAATCACTTTTTCTCAGGAGTTTTGGCGACTACAACATATCTTTTGCTAAGAACAGGGTTTTCGTTGAATGGCAAGGCCAGTATGTAAGTGAATTTATAATTGCGCCGGATGTTAACGCACCGCAAGCAGTACAGGGCAAAGAGCTACTCATAAAAAACAGTGGCGGAGGAATTTCAATTGCCGCCGCACAGTGAAAAAGGCCAGCTTTTCACTAGCGACTTTATCTTCGCTTCCGCAATGTTTGTGGCAGCGCTTGTAATTGTTTACGGTTATTCAAACTTGGCTTCTATGCGCATCAATGAAGCCCAACTAATTCAAGACAGAGAATATGCTGCAAGGCGAACAGCGCAAATGCTTGTTGTCTCCGAAGGAATTCCAAGTAATTGGCACACACTACCAGATGAAAACATCAAGGCAATAGGCCTAGCTTTAGAACCGAACGTCCTATCAGAAGAAAAAATAAAACGCTTTGAAAAGCTTGCTGATGAGAATTATGCTTTTCTAAAAGAAATTCTCGGATTGCAAAAATACGATATTGTGCTTAAGGTTACTGATACTTCAGGCAGCACTCTTTATTCTATTGGTGCTTCAGAAACGCAGGAATCCGCGATTGCAAAGGTCAGTAGGGCAGGCCTTTTGAACAATGCTGTTGTCTTTGTGGATGTGGGGGTTTTTGAGTGAAGGGCTTTGTACTTTCAATGGACGCATTGTTCTCTCTTACTGTCCTAATGATTCTTCTCGGCATAGTTACATTTTATTTCTCAGGCATAAGCTTCAGCGCTTTCCAAAGCGCTGCACTTTACGACTTCGCTTCCGACATAGGGGCAGCTCTTGAAAAAGGCGGCTATTTCGAAAGAGCAATTGATGAAAATGAAATGACTGAGCTTAGTACAATAATTAATGTTTCTCCGCGGAGGCTTTGCCTTGAAATCAGGATTTATAGCTCTGAAGACATCAACGGTGTGCTTTTTAGCACATACAAGGTTGGCTGCATTTCAAAGTATACTGAGAGGGCCTCATACAAGAGGAGCTTCTTCTCCAATAAAACAGGAAAGGCATACCTTGCAGAGGTACTTGCCTGGTACAGGTGATTTTTTTTGAAAAAGGGCTTTGTTGTTACGATTTCAGTTGCAATACTGCTTTCAGTGCTTCTAATCGCATCAGTATATTATTTAAGGTCAAACCAGGCAGAACAAAAGCTTATTTTAGAGAGCACATCTGCATTAAAGGTTTCTGACATTGCTTCAGATATTGCTGAAGACACAAAAAGCGTCTTTGGCTTTAGAATATCTGCTGAAAGCTCTGCAAACTCTTATGAGATAAAAATACAAGATTCAATTCCAATAAAGACCTCACACAGCAATATAAGCTCCTGGAAGGGATTCATTGAAGGGCCATACTCCGAAAAGAGAAATGTTAAAATTTCCATGTGCAACTTAACTCCTTCCACTGAGCTACAATTTTCAAATGGAATCAGATACGTGCGCAGCATTGATGAAAACTATGTTCTATTTTATGCCCCATCATCTGATACTGAAGCTTACTCTTATGACATAAATCTTTATTTCTCTGGTGGTTATTATGATGATGAAAATTCGATTGAGTGGAGCTGTGACCTGGGCACTACAAAGATTATTTTGAGGTTGAGAGATGCCAGCGGACTTCCTCTTGAAACTGTTTGCAATGCATCAAATTCTGATGACAAAGAATACATTATAAAATTCAAGGATTTAAGCGGAGACATTAATGTTTCTTTCGGAAGCATTGCTGGGGGGACTGGTGCAATAAGAGTCCAAAACAACTTATCTGAAAGGAATTTGGACTTAAACCTTAGTGCTTCTATAAAAGCCACAAACCCAGTCAGAATATATTGGCCTTGCGATCTCAACATTGCTATGGGCAACTCGAAATGGTCTTCTGAAGTTACGCTTTTCAGCGGATAAGTTTATTAATATGGTATGAGATATATTGACTAAAGGTGTTTTAAGTGAAGAAAAAGAGCAAAATAGTAAAAGCTTCAGAAGAAGGCCAAAGTATTGTTCTTCCACTTAGGCCTAAGGAAGAACCAAATGCGGAAGAAGAGCATTATTATAGCCCAAAGCACCAAACTGAAGAAAAAGAGAAAAAGCAAAATGACTATGACGACTTAAGAGACCCAATAACTACGCCAGTTGACTCTCTAGTAGATATACTCAAGGTGAAGAAAAGCGCGTCCTTGAATGAGCTCGCTAGCAAGCTTGGTCTCAGCATAGATGCCGTAGAAAACATAGGCAGGATCCTTGAGATGTCAAGCGTTGTAAAGCTTGTTTACCCCACAACAGTCATCAAGCGCCCGAGGGTCGTGCTTCTTACCCTTATTACAGAACCAAAACTCTTTGTTTTTGATGGCAAGAAAGTTGAGCAAAAAAAACATTCAGTTGATAATGTGCCAGTGCGTGTTGAAATTGTTCGCTCCACAGAGGACCGAATGCTTTACTACAACCTGATTCCGCCAACCTTTAGGCCTTATACTAAAATATTCCTTGATGAAATAAAGAACAAAATTGTTGAGCACGTGCCTGTTGAGGTTTCAGAAATAACCGATACTAAGAAAAGCCAAGAGCTCAAGAGAAGATACTTTGATGAGGCCAAAAAGGTCCTTCAGGAGTATTTCGGCTCAGACCCTAAACTTCAGGATATCCTTGCAGGGCTGCTTCTACATGAAATGTATGGCCTTGGCATAATTGAACTAATAATGGGTGATAATGACCTTGAAGAAGTAGCAATAAATTCCTCTAAAACGCACATTACTGTTTACCACAAGGAATACGGCTGGATGAGAACAAATATAATGCCTCTTTCTGAGGATGCAATAGCAAACTATGCTTCACAAATTGCAAGGAAAGTTGGCAGAGAGATAACAACGCTCAATCCGCTGCTCGATGCCCACATAATTACTGGCGACAGGGTCCATGCCTCTCTATTCCCAATATCTTCCTTTGGAAACACCTTAACAATAAGGCGCTTTGCAAGAAGGCCTTGGACAATTGTTGATTTAATTGGCGTAAGGCATACGCTTAGCATAGAGATGGCCTCTTTGCTCTGGCTTGCAATGCAATACGAAATGAGCATGCTTGTTGCAGGCGGCACGGCTTCAGGAAAAACCGCAATGCTAAATGCCTTGTGCGTTTTCATGCCACCCTACCACAGAATCATTTCAATAGAAGATGTGCGCGAAATAATGCTTCCAAGCCACCTTCAGTGGAACTGGGTGCCAATGACAACAAGGAACCCAAACCCTGAAGGCCTTGGCGAGGTTAAAATGCTTGACCTTATGCATGCTTCACTTAGGATGAGGCCTGACAGAATAATCCTTGGTGAGATAAGAAAGAAGAAAGAAGCAGAGGTATTGTTTGAAGCGTTGCACACAGGCCACAGCGTATACAGTACGCTGCACGCAAACTCAGGCCAACAGGTTTTAAGACGCCTGCTGGAGCCACCAATATCATTGCCTCCGCTAGAGGTTGAAGGTCTTGATCTCATACTAGTGCAGTACAGGGATAGGAAAACGAACAGAAGGCGTAGCTATGAAATCTGCGAGATTGAGACAGGAACAACAGGAGCACAGTTGCGAATAAACACTGTATTCAAATGGTCTCCAAGGACTGATAAGTGGGATATGCTCAACAAGCCAACTAAGCTTGTTGGGAACATTAATCTGCACACAGGCCTCACTGAACAGGAAATTGCCGAAGACCTTGATGGTAGGGCCCACATCATAGAGTGGATGCTTAACAACAACGTAAGCGATATAAACCAGGTTGGCAGCATAATGAAGGCATTTTACGCCAATCCAGATGAGGTTTTAGAGGCAGCAAAGCAGAATAAAAAGCCAGCAATGTTTTTGGAGGCATAAGATGCGCGTAAAGTTCATGCTTTTCTCAATTGAACGCGCAAACAGGATCAATAGGCGTTTTCTTTGGATTGGTGAAAAGCTGAGTGACTTATTCTATCCGCTTAAATATGATTTGCACCTAGCTGGCATAAAAATTGACCCAGAAAAATACCTTACTGCTGCTTTTTTTTCAGCGCTTGCATACTTTGCGCTTTTTTTTGCCTTGTTTGCTACGCTTTTATTTTTAAGATCCCTGCAATTTGATGCTTCAGTACTTGTTAGTGCACTTTTCTTTGGTCTAATATTTGGCGTTGTGTTCTTTCTGTTGCATGTTTTTTATCCGCGCATAATAGCGAATAACCGAGCAAGGACCATAGATAATAACCTCCTCTTTGCGGTAAAATCAATGTATGTCCAGGTTTGCTCTGGCATAAGCCTCTACAATACCTTAGTTTATGTTGCTAAGTCAGGCTATGCTGGTGTTTCGGAAGAATTTGAGTATGTTGTAAAGGAGATAAATGCTGGCGAATCAGAAGCAAAAGCCCTTGAAAAGATGGCAATAAAGACAAGCTCTGAGCATCTAAAAAAGACCTGCTGGCAGTTGCTGAGCGCCATAAGAAGCGGTGCCTCTGTTAAAGGTGCTTTGCAGTCAATTGTAGCAATGCTTGTGAAAGAGCAAGAAAGGGCTATAAGGGATTATTCCGCAGAACTCAATGTGTGGGTTTTGATGTATATGCTTTTTGCAGCAGCCATACCAAGCTTAGGCATTACATTTATCGTCATACTTTCTTCACTTGCAGGTGCATCAATAGGTCCTGCAACAATTTTATTTATAGTAGTGCTTTCATTTGCAATACAGCTATCAATAATCGGCTTTGTTAAAAGCCGAGTTCCGAAGGTGTTTTTGACTTGAACGGGAGTCTTTCCAAGTCAATTGAACGCTTCTATAGAAGGGTTTGCTTAGGGCTAAGCAGAGCAGTTCCCACAAAAATAAGGCAAAGGGTTTTGTACCAGATGCTAACTTATGCCGGAATAAAAGGCGATTTTGATCTATATATTGGGCGAAAGCTTCTCCTTGCAATACTTTTATCAATTTTGTTTTTCCTTTTGCCCCTAACTGTTTTTAGTGGTCTTTTTTCATCATTGTTTCCAACCGGGCTTATTTACCTAACTGCTCTCCTCGTTGGCATAATTTCATTTTGTGTCATAGCAGTTATATACCAGCTTATGCTCTATTATAAGATTGACTCAAGGGCAAACCTCGTTGACAAGATTTTGCCCGATTTCATGCTTTTAGTTTCAAACAACATAAGAGCAGGCATGGTTCCTTTCTTTGCTTTCAGGAGCGCTGCAAGGGAAGAATTTGGTCCTTTGGCTGAGGAGATTAAGATTGCTACATCAAAATCCCTTGGCACAGAATCATTTACAGAGTCGCTTAAAGCCCTTTCTGAAAGTATTGACTCAGAAAACCTTAAGCAAATGGTGCCTTTCATGATACAGTCAATGCGTGCTGGAGGCAAAATTGCTGAGCTTCTTGAGACATCAGCAGAAGACATGAGGCAAACACAAGAACTTAAAAAAGCGCTAATATCAGGCACCAAGATGTATGAGATGTTTCTTCTTTTCATTGTTGTAATAATGACACCGGTGCTTCTTTCTGTTTCAGTTATTTTCCTAGAGCTTCTTTCGAATATGCAAGCAGATATTGCAAGGGACACAAGCGGATCGTTCAACCTCGGTTTCTTGTCTTCGGGCATAAGCATAGACCCGGCTTTCATGAGCATTGCAGCATATTTGCTCCTTTTTGGAAATTCTCTATTTGCGAGCGCGTTTATGGGAGTAATCTCCAGAGGCAAAGCAAAATTCGGCCTTAAATATTTTCCAGCAATATTCCTCGTTTCTGCAGTGATTTTCTTCTTCGCGAGGATTTTCCTTAGAGGAATTCTTTTAGCATCTTATTAAAGCTTTACAACTTTATCCACAATTATGGATATCTTGTTTATAAGCTCTGCTTCTGCCTCTTCTTCAATTGATATCAGGGCCATTGATACGCCCCAGTTCCTTGCTTGGTTTATTATGAAATGGGTAAACTTAGCAATAGTGTTTATGTCGTTATGGATTGTTAGCGTTGTCAAGCTGTCTATGAAAAGCATCTTGCTTTTTTCAGGCATGTTCTTTACAAAATTTGTTATTGCAATGCTCATGTTTGTTAGGTCCCTCGGTGTTTCAAGAAAAATAACTTTTTCAATCCTGTGTGGCGAAGAAACCCTTCCTGAGACACAATCAATGTACCATATCTTTTCAGTGTTTACCTTTGCATTCTCTAGTATTTTATTTACAAGCTGTGCCGGTTTGTTTGCAGCAACATATATGCAGCCCATCTTCTTAACATTTATGAAATAATGAAGAAGCTCATTGTCAACCTCAACATAGTCCTTGGCTGGCACTATGAAAAGGGTTATTTGGTCCTCGGCTATTGAAGCAAAGTCGATCTTTTTTGCCACCAAAACCACGACTTACTTCCACTTCTTTATATCCCTGTTTATCCACAGGAGAGTCCATATTATGCCTATGGCTGCTATAGCGTCAAGAAAAAGGCCGCTGTAAATTACAAACTGCTCAGGAATTGCATTGGGTATTTTTCCAAAATGCTGGTAAATGTATACAACTTCTATTGCTGCAATTGAGACATAGATTAAGCTCACTGATATGAAAAGTTCCAACTCCTTTAGCTTCGCAAACCTAGCAACTATTATTGAGTGGAAAAAAGCTATTAGGAAAATTCCAAGTTTTATGCCAGCTATTAGAGAAAAGAACATTGGCTCAATCATTTACATTCCTCCCAGCCGCGTGTTACATAGCTGGTGTGATAAAACTGGTAGAGCATTGAGACAAACATTACGCCTGCAAGAATATAAACTATCTCTATGCTGACCCAAAGGTCAGGTGCATCAGTTATGTTGTAAGGAACTCCATTGACGCTTGCAAATAGCTTTATTATGTTTACAACCGCGAACAGGCCTACTGCAGATATAAGGTATGGCAAGGCCATTGAAAAGCCACCGCCATATAGCTTTTTGCATATTGCAAGTGTTATGGCAAATGCCAAGATATAAAGAAGAACCACAAATGCATACAGCAGTATCATATTCACCAAGAATATATTATTTAAACTGCTTTATAATCTTATCTAAGCTTTTCATTCGCTTTTTTGGATTTCAACATTGTCTGCTGGCAGCATTTGCATTATCTCATCAATGCTTATCTGGCACTCTGCGTGTTTTTCAAAGGCAGCCTTGAGCTGCTTTGCTACTTCGCTTTTTTTCTTTTTGCCTTGAAAAACACTGAAAAAAACTATTGCTTTTTTTTCTATAGCTTCAGGTGGCCCTGAAATTACCCTGTAATAATCACCCGCCTTTTCTATTCCTATTGAAAATTTTAAAGGCGTGTTCTTGAACCAGTTCCTTTTTCCGTAAATCATGTATGCGCCGAAACCAAGTGCCTCGCCACTAGGTGCTTTTTTTGAAACCTGTTCTGGTTTCACAGAGTATACATCTACTGCTGCCAATCCTTGAGGCCAGGCCTTGCTACAAACTGCTGCAAAAACTGCTGCCTCTTGCATAGTATTTTCTCCAGGTTTTTTACCTTCAGTTTTAAGAACACAATGTGCTGCGCCATAAATATCTGCATGGAAATACAAATCTTCTGGATTCATGTGCTTGCTGACCAAGATCTCATTTGTGGCGGCATCCCTGCCTGCTAATACCAAGAAGCCCTCACTTGAGAAAAACCAACGGAATTTTTCGTACCATGCACGAGGTCTTTTCACAACAGGAAGCTTTTTCTCTTCAGATTGCTTTTTGCTTTCAAGCTCTTTAATCTTTTGCTCAACGACTTTCATTGCGTCCCTGATTTTTTTTGC
Source organism: Candidatus Iainarchaeum sp. (assembly GCA_038886995.1). GTDB lineage: Archaea > Iainarchaeota > Iainarchaeia > Iainarchaeales > DTGL01 > DTGL01. The sequence continues at coordinate 31,673 of JAWALG010000001.1, read as the reverse complement.
CTTCGCTTCTGCCTTTTTTGCCTTCTCAAAATAGTTGCCAATGTTCTTGTGAATGCTTTCATCAAGGTTAAGTTCAATCTCCATAAGGACACCGGTTGCTACCTATATTTTTGCTGATTATCAATAAAAACAAAGCGTTTAAAGGCCTGATTTAAACCAATTTGGCAAAAAGTAAGTATTTTAAACTCCGGTGTATCAATAAATATTACTTAAACAATACTGTAAGGAGGTAATGTGATGAAAAATAGAGGACAAGGAACAACCGAGTATTTGATTATTTTGGCTGTAATAATAATAATTGCACTTGTTGTTGCAGGAGTGATGGGCTGGTTCCCAGGCCTTGGCGGAGCCATAACAGAACAACAGAGCAAGGCCTATTGGCAAGGAACTTCACCAATAGCAGTAACGGACTGGCAGATCGGTGGTAATACGGGCAACTTTACACTTAAGAATGTAGGTACTGAAAAAATAACTGTTATAGATATCAACCTAAATGGCAAGGTAGCATCAGCGAATGATCTGGTTTTAAATGCAGGTGAATCAAAAACTCTTTCATCACTGACTTTTTCAGGTTTAGGGTGTAATGCAGGATCAGGCTATCAGTACCCTCTTATAATAACGTATAGAATTGAAGGCAGTACCTATGATAAGAAGCTAGTCGGTGCAAAGCCAATAGTCGGAACATGCGGCTAACATCTGGCTAACGGGCAACTAATGGCAAGATAAATTGGTCTGTTGTGAATTGGAAGGTGCTTTTTGCACCTCTCCTTATCTTATTTTTATTTTTCTTATTTTTGTTTTTAAAATCGTCAAGATGCTTTTGCTGTTTTTTCCCGAACTTTAAGGCAACATTTATAAGGATTAAATCAATTATATTAGTGGATATTAGTGGAATATAATGGAACATTAGTGAAGACCTTGTAAAGGTGTAAAAAAGGTGTAAAGATGCAAAAAAAGGAGCTCAAGTTAAGAGTTCAAGATGCAGACCCTGCGCATGTTGGCAGGAACATAGTTACTTTGGACTCAAAACTTAGGGAAGCCCTTGGCATAAGCAGCGGTGACATTGTTGAAATAAAAGGCGCAAGGACAACAGCAGCAATTGTCTGGCCTGCTAGGGCAGAAGATGAAGGTAAGGAAATAATAAGGATGGATCACTTCATAAGGCACAACGCAGGCATAGGCCTCAACGACACAGTTATAGTAAGGGCTGCAGATTACAAAGAAGCACAAGAGGTTGTGCTGGCACCAACGCAGCGCATAAGAATCATTGCATCAAGCTACAACAAGATTCTTAAGAGGACTTTCCTCGGAAGGCCTCTATGCCAAGGCGACAGTGTCTGGATAAGTGTATTTGGCTCTGGCTTTGTCTATAAGGTTACTGGCACAAAGCCAAGGGGCATTGTAAAGGTTACTGAGCTTACTGAATTTATTCTTAAGGAAAAACCAGCAAAAGAAGTTCCAGAAGGCATACCGACTGTTGCTTATGAAGACATAGGCGGGCTAAAAGAGCAAGTAATGAAAATAAGGGAAATGGTTGAGTTGCCAATGAGACACCCGGAGCTTTTCAGACGCTTAGGTATAATACCACCGAAAGGAGTGCTCCTTTATGGCCCCCCAGGCACAGGAAAAACATTGCTTGCGAAAGCAGTTGCAAATGAAACAAATGCGAACTTCATAAGCGTTAATGCACCGAGCATAATGAGCAAATATGTTGGCGAGGCAGAAGAGCGCATAAGGCGCATCTTCAAAGAAGCAGAGGAAAATGCACCAAGTATAATCTTCATAGATGAAATTGATGCTATTGCACCTAAGAGAGATGAAGTGATAGGCGAGGTTGAAAGGCGTGTTGTTGCACAGCTTCTTGCAATGATGGATGGCTTAGAGGCAAGAGGCAATGTAATTGTAATGGCTGCTACTAACCGAGTTAATTCTCTTGACGAAGCATTGCGAAGGCCTGGAAGATTCGATAGAGAAATAGAATTCGGCATTCCGGACAGGATGGAGCGCAAGGAAATATTGCAGATACACACAAGAGGCATGCCCTTAGCAAAAGATGTTGATTTGGACTATCTTGCTTCAATCACTCACGGCTTTGTTGGCGCAGACCTTGAAGCGCTTTCGAAAGAGGCAGCAATGAAAGCGTTGCGCAGGTACTTGCCAAAAATAAACCTTGATGAAGATGAGATTCCTGCGGAAATCCTTGAGAGCTTAGAGGTAAGGGCTGAGGACTTCATGGAAGCACTCAAAGATGTACAGCCAAGCGCTCTAAGGGAAATTGCTGTGCAAATACCCAAAGTAAAGTGGAGTGATATTGGCGGCCTTGAAAGCGTAAAGGAAGAACTCAGGCAGGCAGTTGAGTGGCCTCTTAAGTATCCTGACCTATTCAAGGAAATGGGCATAAAGCCAGCAAAAGGCATAATGCTTTATGGGCCACCAGGCACGGGAAAAACATTGTTAGCTAAGGCAGTTGCAAGTGAAAGCGAAGCCAACTTCATTGCAGTAAAAGGCCCTGAGCTTCTTTCAATGTATGTTGGCGAAAGCGAAAGAGGCATAAGGAAGATATTCAGGAAAGCAAGGCAGGTTGCTCCTGCAATAGTATTCTTTGATGAGATAGATGCAATTGCCTCTGAGCGTGGCGAACATCTTGACTCAGGCGTTAGCAACAGGGTTTTGAATCAACTGCTCACGGAACTTGATGGCACTGAAATACTGCAAAATGTTGTTTTCATCTGCGCAACAAATAGGCCTGACCTAGTTGACAAAGCTTTGCTAAGACCAGGGCGCATAGATCGGCTAATCGAGGTGCCTGTGCCAGACATCAAAGCAAGAAATAAGATACTCGAGATACACACAAAAGCGGTGCCTCTTGCCCAAGATGTTTCAATAAAGGAACTTGCAGAGGTAACTGAAAATTTTAGTGGCGCAGACCTTGAAAACCTTGTAAGAGAAGCAACGCTAATAGCGATAAAGGAAAACAAGATGAAAAAGTGCCTTGTATCAATGAAGCACTTTGAAAAGGCCTTAGCAAAAGTAAAGCCATCAATAACTGAAAACACAAAAAAGGCATACGAGGATTTCAAGGTAAAGGCATCAGAGTTTTCGCCAAGCTATGTGCGCTAAACTAATTAAAAGAAGCCAACAAATGCAAGCATTGAAATATTTCCCAATAAAAGCATCAGCCAAATGCCCGGGAAGTATGTCAATATCTTACTCCCATCTAATGGTGGAAACGGAATAAGATTGAAAGTTGCAAACCAAAGGTTTAAAGTTGCAACTCCGAAAAAAAGTTCACCAATGTATGTGCCCCTGTTTCCAATAAAGAAGAAAGATATAAAAAGGAAAAAAATACCAATTGCAGTATTCATCACAGGTCCAGCAAGCGAGATCTTTGCGTTTTGCCTCCTTGTTAAGTGAGGGCCATATACATATACTGCGCCAGGTGCAGCAAAGATAAAGCCAATGAGAGAAGATATAAGCGCGATAATCAGGCCTTCAGGCCACATCACAAACTCTGCGTGGCAGCCATATTTTCTTGCTACTGCTCTGTGCGCTAGTTCATGTGCTACAAAACCAGTACCCACCGCGATCAAGCTAATTGGGAAAAGGTAGAAAAAATGCCCTAAGTCAAGAAGACGGCCTATCCTTGTGAAAGCAATGCTTATTGTAAGCCAGCTTATTATGAGATCCTGTAACTCTCTTCTCTTCATATCAAGCTTTTACAAACATATTTTTTAAACATTTTGCTCAGCAATTCCTTTATGCTGCAAGGGGGTTGGTATGAGAGGCATAGGCAATAAAGCACAGATTTCCCTTGAAATGATTCTTGTGCTAGCAGCGCTTATAGTGGTTGCATTGCTTGTTGTATCAAAGCTTCAAGCATCAGCAACTCAAGCAAGCAAGTCCATAGACAAGCGCTCGCAAGAGCTTTTCAAGAAGGTAGATGATATAGGCAACTTAAGCTAGTGGTCTAATGAACCAAAAAGCGCAAATTTCCTTGGAGTTTTTGATAGTGCTTGCCGTGGCAATTGCTGCCATGTGCCTTATTCTACCTTCAGCCAGTAGGGCCTATAGCAAATCCATTAAAGCAATTGATTTGGCAAATGCAAAGCTTTTTGCCTCAGAGCTTAAAAGCTCAATAAAGCTAATGGAACAACTTTCCGAGGGCTCTGAACTTGAACTTAGATGCAATCCCTTGCAAGATTGGAACTTTTCAATAAGGCCTGGGCTTATAACACTTTCAGTCAATGGTTCTGACATTAATGTTGATACTGCATTTAAAGTAATCTCTTCAAATAGCACCCTCTCTTTGAATAAAACCTCTTGCTTTTTGCTTAAGCGCCAAAAAGATGCTATTTTTTTAAAGGTGCAAAACTGCTAAACTCAATCATATGCTATAAGAATTATTTCCGTTTCTTTTAGGTTTTTGTCTATAACCAAAAGCTTGCTTGATATCGCATTTGAATTTCCTCTGCTTTTGTTTCCATCAAAAACTTTTATCCCATCTGTGATTAGTGAAAATCTTTCTCCGAATATCTGTTTCGCATCATTTACCATTTCTTCCTTAGTAGGCCTTTGCAAAAGCCATATCTTCAACAGGTCGTGCTCTTTTTGCAATATTATTAGCTCCTCTGTTCTAGGACCTTCGCTAAAATAAAATATGCTCAATGCAGAAAACGCAACTACTGCGAAAAGCATTGCTGAAATAGAAGATTCCATTGTGAATACAAAGCCGTTAATGCTTTGTGTCATTGCAAAAGGCCACCTCCAAAATGCTAAATTTTCCTTTGAGCAAAAATGCTCGCCTGAATATAGCCATGTCTCTGCATTCAGAAATTTTTTCCTTATCCAAAACAATCTCATTGCTGCTTAGCTTTAATGCAATAACCTTGTTCCTGAGGAGGTTTTCCCTGTTTTTCTCAAATGCCACTTCAAAGTCAGCTACACGATTCTCAAGAACGCGCCGCTCATCAAAGCTTACATCTGCAAAGCCATTCTCATCGACGCTTCTTTTGAGAAGCGAATCCACAAAAAGTGCGTTATGCTCATTTTCGAAAAAGTTGCTGCGTATTAACCTGAACTGTGATACTCTTACAAAAACGAAAAATGATAGAAAACAAACAAGGAGTATTATTATGAACGCTGTACAGAGGTCTAAGGCAAAGAACATGCCTTTTTTACTTGTAGTGCGTACCATGAACCTTTACCTCGGTACCTTGCTTCTTCGTGACTATTGTTGCACCAGAGAATATCTCTGAATACACAAAGCTTCCATTGTAATCGCTTCCAACTGCCCCTTCAAAAATTGCACAATCAATCCCCAAGGAAGCACTTACCTGTGGGTTTGTGTAGTGCGAATCCACTAGTGTGCTGCAACTTTTTGCTTTAGCATATGCCTCTAATCTTTTGTGCTTTTCATAAGAAGTTTTTCCAGTACTCTGAATGCTTTCCAATGCAATTGAGAGCAGTACTATTACCAGCATTATGCATAGCAACATTTCAAGTGCTGCGACACCCTTTTGATTTTTTAGTGCTATGTTCTTATGCATCTTAACCAACTTTTGTTGCCCTCACAGTGTACCCTGGAACTAGTGATGCAAAAGCATATGCACTGCCTTTCTGTATTTTGCAAACAACGCTTTTGTTTTTCATGGCGCCGCCAGTGTAAGTATATTCTGCTATGGTAAGGCCATCTGAATCAAATACAATGGTTCTGGATAGTTCGTTGAGGCCTGTGAAAGGGTATCTGCTAGTGCCATCAGTTATGTATAACTCGCATCCAAAATGCTTTTTGAATCTCTCATAGACATCTGAAACCTTTTTGCTAACAATGCTGTTAAGAATAACCGAGTCAGTGTTGTTTTTTGATAACTCTGATTCTAATGTTTCCTTTATTACTTTTGAAATATTCTCCTCCACCTGAAACCTTGCAAAGCTGGCTTGTTCCATTTCAATGGCTGTTATGTGGGCTTCTCTCAATAATGCAAGCTCCCTAACATAAGATGCGATTATAGAAATTAATGCAGCAGTAAAAATAACAACCAAAGCTGATGAAAAGAAGCCAGTTGGCTTAAATTTAGGCACCACTATACCAACCCCTTAGCAGCAAATATATTGCTGCAAGGGAATTATTTTATTTTTTTCTGCGTAAAAGCTCAGAGGAAAATTAGCGCTCCTATTAGGATAGCCGAGAGCAAAATAGCAAAATCCCTATTGTAGTATGCTATTATTCCAATAAGCAATGGAGCAATAAGCGAAAGCTCTATGTACCTTGAATGTCGGCTAGCAACGTACGTGCCTATTGCCACTCCAATAAAAAGCACTATAAAAATAAAAGCAGCAAAATTTCCTACACTTTTGTTTGCACTCGCAGAAATCTTCTTAAAAAATTCATCTGTGCTTAGAGCAGGTGCTGACTTTTTTTCCTCTTTTTTCTCTTCCCCCATAAGATATTCTTTGTTCTTTACATTTTAATACCTTTCGTATACTTTTCTTGCCTGAATTCATTAGGCGCTTTGTTGGGGTGAGGTGGCAGCAGCCAAAGCTGCTGCCTTCCTTTGTAAAGTCAGCTTCCGTTTATCTCAAACCTCTTTTTGAAGTCGATCACGCCGAGCAGTTCATAGAGCATGTTCCTGTGCTTTTTTGGTTCCTTGCTTCTGAAAAGCTTTTCAAAAAGCTTTTCTTTTTCCAACTCAAGGGTTTCAATGGTAAGCTCCTCAAAATCAACTTTCCTTGGAACCTTCATTACATCACCTCAATACTTTTACTGCTTACCAAGCTTAACTGCCTTATGACACCCAATTTCCGCTGAAGGACAAAGTTAATAAATTAAAATAAATCGCATCAGGTATTTTTTATGCGCAAAAATATGTTCCGATTTGAGGATGCTTGCATAATAAAAGATGAAAAATTTCTCTACCCTGATTATGTTCCTGAGCGGCTGCCTTTTAGGGATGCACAGATAGAAGAAATTGTAAGTTCGTTAAGGCCTTTGCTAAGAAATGGCAAACCCCAGAACCTTTTTATTTTTGGGCAACCAGGCACAGGCAAAACAGTTACTGCAAAGTATGTCATAAAGGAGCTCGAAGCACATTCTTGCAAAGCAAAAGGCCTTTACATAAATTGCTTTGAGGATCACACAAGAAATGCCATATTGAACAAGCTTTGCATATCTCTAGGCAATGCTGTGCCGAGGCGTGGCCTTGCAGCAGATGAATTGTACAATGAACTTTTGCAGACACTCAAAGCCAAGAAGGTAAGTCCAGTTATTGTATTTGATGAGGCAGACCAACTTATTAAAGATAGGACATCTTCGTTGCTTCTTTACGATTTGCTTAGGGCAAACGAACAGCATGGTATTCAAATTGGGATGATTTTGATTTCAAACATTACTGAGATACTCTCTTTTCTCGATGCAAGAGTCAAAAGCTCATTGGCAGCAAAATCAATTGAATTTGCAAGCTATACCCCGGAGCAGCTTAAGCAGATACTTGCTGAAAGGGCAAAGCTCGCTTTCTTTGAGAACGCTTTTGACCAAGACACAATAAACCTCGCAGCAGCATATGGTGCAAAATGCAATGGCGATGCTAGGATTGCAATAGAAGTCCTTCTCTCTGCTGCAAGGATTGCAGAAAATAAGGGTTCTAAGGCAATAAAGGTTGAACACCTCAAAAGTGCATTTCAAACAATAGAGCCGAGGGCACTGCAAAAGGCCGCGCCATTTCTTGATGAACACGAAAAAGAACTCCTAAGGATTTTGTGCGATAAAGGCACTCTTTTTTCAGGGGAACTCTATAAGCTTTACTCTGAAAAATCACAGAGCCCATTAACCGAAAGAAGCTTTAGGGAAAAGCTCAACAGGTTAGCAGATCTCAAGCTAATAAAATTAAAAGATATTAAGGAAGGCATTCGTGGAAGGACAAGGCAAATAGACCTTGCACAGCCAAAAGAGTTAATAATCAAGCAGATAACCAAAAAGGAGGTTTTATAATGCAAAGCAAGAAATCAGAGCTTAGCGATGAAGAGATAGCATTGCGCATAGTTAAGCTTTATTTTGAGGAGATTGCAAGGATTGGGATAAAGAGGAACCTTACACTGGACTCAATACTTAACGCGTACTTTTACACTCTGCATAAACTAAAAAACAAGAAAAGCGAGATTGCGAGGGTCTGCAAAATGGTTAAGGAAAGCATAACAGAAGAACCAGCAAAAGATCAAAATCCCTGATTTTCTACCTCGCAATTATTTTCACAATATCACCATTTTTGAGTTCAGTGTCTTTCCCTATTTTCTGCCCTGTTTTGCAGTTTATTGCTGCAACAAAAGATTCACCTATGCTTGTGTGTACTTTGTAAGCAAGTTCAATTGCAGTAGAACCTTTTTTTAGCAGCATAGCGTCTGGCAGCACATTGCCTTTAGAGTCAGAAAGCTTTGCTTGGTCTTCTACCGGAAAAACTACAATCATTCCCAGAATATCAAAAGCAACCTTGTTCAGAACCTGCTGCACACCAGTGCTACCAAACTTTTTTAGAACATTTTCCCTTATAAACTCAAGCGCATCTTTCTGCTTTCCAGGAATATCTTTTAGAATTTTAAAATCGTTTTCACCAGGAACATATTCTATTAGTCCGTGCTCTGAGGCCTTTCTCAAAGCAAGCTCTGCCTCAGCAGAAACAGGAATTATTGTTTCATCAGGGAATTTTTCCCTAAGGTTTTTTATGTTTTCTTCAGATTCCTTGAGGTCTGCTTTGTTTGCCGCTATGACCATGGGCTTGCTTTCCTGCCTCAAAAGCTCAGCAAATTCAAGCTTACTTTCATCATTCCAATCACATATCCTTTCGCCAGAGTTTATCTCTGCAAGGCATTTCTTTATGTAGTCCTCGCCTATGCCAAGGCCGCTTATCTGCTTTGCAAGTACGCTTGCAGCCATTTCATTTTTGACATGCCTAAGGTTAGGCCAAGCCCTGTCTATTATTCCTTTTATCCAATACTGCATCTCTTTTTTTAGAAAAACTACTGTTTCCTCAGGATCAAATCTGCCCGGGCCAACAACATTCCCATGGGTATCTGTTGATCCACTTGCATCTAAAACATGTATTAGGCCATCCGCAACCATTATATCATTTAGAAATTGATTGCCCAGGCCTTTTCCTTGCCACGCATCAGGCACTAAGCCAGCGACATCCCAAACTTTTATTGGCACGAATCGCCAGCCATTTTTGCAGTAGCCATGCACGGGTTTGCAATTTTGTCCTATTTCAGTGTGAGGACATTTGATCTTAACATATGCAATTCCTTGATTTGGCTTTATGGTGACAAAAGGCCTGTTACCGGTTTCAGCGTTGCACAATGTTAAAGCATTAAAGAAGGTGCTTTTTCCAGAGTTTGGTGCTCCAACAATGCCAATCTCCATAAAAGATGAGTATGGCAAAACGCATAAAATAGGTTCTGCAAACTATTGCGTCCAGATTGTTAAGGTCTGAGCTTTCTCAAAAATTATTATGTTTAAGTCCTCAAGCTTGAAGCTTACCAAAAACTCTGGGCCGCAGAGAAGCTTTACACATCGCCTTACATTTCTATTTTCCATGCATGCAGAGTCCTTGTTGAAGTCAATTTTACCTTCTTCTATTACTGGGTTGTGGTAAAATAAAAAATAGTTAGAATCGCAGTTTTCATTGATCCTTGAGGCCATATGCATTAAGTCATTGTCCATCTTCTCAAAAAGCATCTGTGCGCTGAAGAAATTCTGCAAAAACCAAAACAAAGCAATGCCACAAGCAAGGGCAACGCCTATGTAAATCATTACATTTATTGAAATGCTGCCTTTCTGAAGCATTTGCTTAGGTACCTCTGCATTCAATTGCCACAACCTCTATGTCTGTTTTTTCAAATATGCACCTGAAAGCGTGGGTATCGTATGCTTTTATTATATCTGGTTCATTTAGGTTTAGTTCTATAGCGTTCACATCGCATTTGCAGTATTCACAATTTTTATTGTTTTTGTAGTCAATGCAAACCCCTTTGCCATGGCCACTCATGACTGCGCCTGATGAAATTTCAATTTCTTTGCCTAGGCGCGTTTCAACCTCTGAGTCACATACAAAATTGCACCATTGCGCAAAGGCCTTTACTGCATTTTCGTTGGTCTTTATCTTGGTTTGTTCCCTATTGTTTTCAACCATCGTAAGCAATATCCCCATGGCTAAGAAAACCGTTATTATTCCAAAAACTACCCAAACAGCATTCTCCATTTTTCCCTACCGCTGATTTTTTAGCAGACCACTTCATCATCGCTTGCTTTGCCATCTTTGTTTTTGTCAAATAACCTCGTGAACCAATGGTTTGGCTGGTTCATTGGATCAGAATAGCAGTCTCCCGGCTGTATAAATTTTTTCAGGTTTGCACTTGCCTCTTCAGTAGAAAAGCCCTGTGTCTTCCAGTAACTGCACATTATGCTTTTACAACTCTCCATTTTCAGCAATGCGCCGTCAGCATCACAATCAACCAAAATAGGGCATGGTATGCGGTTTTCGCAGATACCAATACCTGCAAGTAGCTCCTCATCATAATCGTTTTTGAGCTGATTTTTTGTCAGATCCACACCTTGGGTAAAAACATGTTTGCAGAAATTGACCTTTCCTGCCATATCTTTTGCCTTTATGCATAGGTTTTGGCATTCTTGTTTCCACTCATCAATTGTCTTCTTTTCGAGTTCACCGCCAACTTTTATCACTTGCTGTGAAACCATCTGCAAAACAAGCAACGCTACAGCTAATAGCACAAAAAGAATTATGAAGACCTGTATTGCCATTTCCATTCCTTTCTGATTCATACCCTCACCTCCACCTTACTGCTTGGGTAGTTCCAAAATATTGTTATGCTTCTTGTAGTGCCGCTGTCTATGTGGTAGCTATTAGTGTCAATTCCAGGCAATTCCTTTGCAACTTCAGCAGGATCCACAGTTACTGGGTTTTCAACAGTTATCGCATAACAAGTATAATATTCCATTTTTGGCTTTTGATTCATTTCTTCATAACATGACCTTAGAAGCTTGCCTATTTGTGAGTTTGTTATGCTTATCTGCTGGATAATTTTAGTTTCACCTTTATTTTGGGGCACCCAAGGAAGCTCTAGGCCTGAGAGCCAACCTTGGCTTAATGTTAAGAGCATAGCACCTACGGCAAGGGCTACAAAAATTGTTATCATTACAGAGATGGGAAGCTCCATTTTTTCGCCTCTTGCTTATACATATTACCATTTTTATATTTAAATTTATCTTTTACTGAACCAGGTATTTGGCCTTTAGCCGCTATGAAAACATTTATATATAGGCAAACACTAAGAATAAGAATAGGGATTTTTATGGACCCAAAGATTGAATCCGTGAAGAATAAGATTGGCGGCGTTGAAAGTTCTCTTGCCATTATATCGCAGTCAAAGCAGAAAAATCTTTCAGAGGTAAACGCAAACCTGAACTTTCTTGTCGGCCAGCTTGAAAATTTGCGCGTAGAGCTTGACAACCTCGACAAGACAATTGTTTTAGGATCGCCGCTAACCGAATATAGCGAGAATGTTGAGAAGCTAACTTCCATTGAGGAAACCATTGATAGCGTTGAATCAAAGCTTGAGTTAGCGGTTGAGAAAATTGCTGAAATTAGGAAGGATCAAGAGGTTTTGAAAAATCTTCTGCAAGAGGGCATTTCTGAGAAGCAGGTTCAGCTCTTAGAGTCGAGGATAAAAAATATTGAAGAGCTTCAGGAGAAGCTTATGGGATCTAAATCAACAAAAATACTTGTTGAGCTTGTAGAAATAATTGACGAACTCAACCACAGGTTAAAAAGGATAGAAGAGCTTTTCAAGATAAGCAAGATTTCTGAGGCACAAATAGCACAATATCCGCCGCAGTATATGCCACAATACCCCCAGCAGCCATTTTCTCAACCACAGCAACCAAAGCCTTCAGGAGGCCTTAAAGGGCTTTTTAAGCGTTAAAGTGTGTTAAGATGTCAGACGAGAAACCAAAGGTAAAATTTTACAATCCAAACATAGCGGACTTTGAGCAAGTAAGATTTGATGGCGACCCAATGATTCTAGAGAAATGCAGGTATATAAGTGCGCAAGTAATGATGCAGAAAGCAAGGCTTGAAAAGTTAAGAAATGCAATAATTGCAGGAACATCGTATTCTGCATTTGAGATTGAATCTAAGATAAATGAACTTAGCAAAAGAACAGAAATACTTGCATCAAAGTCCAATCTAATATCTACATCGATAGAGGAACTAGAAGCCGCTGAAAGCGAACTAAAAAAGCGTGCCCTATCAGGAGAACTTTTGCAAAGGTATACGGCAGTAAGGGAACAAATACTCCAGGTTGAAAAGACATTTGGTGGGCTTGCATCCATACGCGCCCCAGACCTTTTCGAATCAATGATGCGCGACCTTGAAAACATGAACTCAAGGGTAAAGAAGATTGAGGATGTTGTTGGCGCAACAGTCGATATCGCACTTAAAGATCGATTGGAGCGTGCAAAAAGATATATTGATTATTATGGCAAAGAGGTATCTGAAAAAGGTGCTTCACAATGAAGTATGTAATTAGGGATTGCAGCAATTGCGTAGGTCTCGGCGATAAGAGCTTTCCAATGTGTGAGCAATGCATTAAGCCACAAAAGGACCTTGACCTTATTGTTTATAAAAATAAGATTTTTACAAAGCAGCAATACCTTAAGGATAACTCTTATGTAATTTACCCATTCTTTGTTGATTGCCTTATAAAGCCAGTTCGCGGCAAAGTACTCAAGTCATACAAGATAAAAGATGCAAATGTAAAGATTGTGCAGGAAGAAGAGAACCTTGAGCCAACTTACACGATAACGATACCACATCTGGAGCCAAACATGGAGCAATTGCTCTACCTGTACAAAGAATATGAAAGCAGAGAGCTTAAGGATCCTGTACTTGTGCGTTGGATAAAGCAACACGGAATTCTCGACTACTTAATGTGTGATCCAAAAGTTCAGGAGATAAATATAAATCCTCCCGAATTCCAAAGCCCTTTTAGGGTTGTACATGATGATTTTGATGAATGCAGAACAAACCTATACCCTTCAATCGACTTCTTAAACTATTTAGCAACTTACCTTAAAATAAATTCTGGAAGGCCTCTTAACAAGGCACAGCCGCAGCTTGACGCTGAACTAGTTGTAGAAAATCAAAGGGCAAGGGTTGCTGCTGTTGTGCAGCCATTTTCAATACACGGCATTGGTTATTCAATAAGGCGCCACAGGGAAAAACCATGGACTTTGCCTCTTTTTATAGCTAATAGGACCATAAGCCCTCTTTTCGCAGGTTTCATGTCATTCATGATCACACACGGCAGGACTTTCCTAACGGCTGGGCCTCGTGGCTCAGGAAAGACATCTCTGCTCAGTGCATGCATGCTCGAAATACTTCCAAAATATAGGATTATAACAATTGAAGACACCCAAGAGCTTCCAATAAACTTCTACAAAGAGTATGGCTACGATATACTTTCCTTTAAAGTTCGTTCAGCGCTTTCACCAGAGGGCCTAGAAATACCTTTCGAAAAAGGCCTTAGGACCTGCTTAAGGTTGGGCAACTCATGCCTCATACTGGGTGAAGTACGTTCTCAGGAAGCAAAAGTCCTTTATGAAGCAATGCGCGTAGGCGCAATGGCAAATACTGTTGCTGGCACTATACATGCTGACAACCCATACGGTGTTTTTGACCGTGTTGTAAATGACTTAGGTGTTCCAAAAGGGTCATTCAAGGTAACAGACCTTATTATAATAATAAAGCAGATTAAATCGCCAACAGGCCTTTACCATGTGAGGCGTGTTACCCAAGTTGTTGAAGTCCTTAAGGACTGGCAGGATGAACCTGTTTTCAGAACACTCATGACTTATGATAAAAAAGAGGACTCTTTGGTTCCTACGCAAGCATTGCTAAAAGGCAACTCTGTTACCATTCAAAACATAATGGAAACTAGCATGGAATATGACTCTTACGAGAAGGTTTGGCGTGATATCAGTTTGAGAGCATGGGCTAAACAAAGGTTTGTGGAGACAATGTCAGTTTTCAAGGAGAAGCTTGAAGGGCCTTACGTGCTAAAAGCAAACAAGTGGTTTGCCGAGGCCTTTGAAAAAATAAAGCCGCTTCAAAGCGAAGAGGCAGAGAATAAGTTCAAGGAAGAGTATGAAAAACGCTTGCAATTGCTTTGGAAATAGGTTATGTTTTAGGATGATTTGAAATGTATTTTGATTTTGTTTACAATACTGGCAAGACAATAAAAATTTTTCCAAAATCGCCTTCCCTCGAAAAAAAATTCAAACAGGTTGAGTTTCCATATAGTTCAGCGGAGTTCCTCTCAGGGATATTCATATGGTTTATATTGCCTGCTTTTGCAGGGATATTCTTTTTTATTGTTGGTGCTGCCGCAAAGCTTTGGCTATTTGAGCTTTTTGGCTATATCTTTATTTTTACATCAGCCCTTCTAGCAATATCCTCTTATCTCTACGGTGCAAGCATCTACTATACCCAAGGTATAATGCAGCAAAAAGAAGAGATGCTTCAAGCCTTGCTTGAAATGGCTAATTACATAAGCTTGAACACAAGCATAGAATTTGCTTTTACAGAAACTTCAAAAGGCCTTACGGGTGTTTTAGGTAAACAGTTTAGGGATATTGTTGCCAAAATGGAGCTCCAGCAATATGCCACTCTCGGCGATGCCTTTGAGGATTATATCCCAATATGGATGGAAATAAATCCTGATTTCGTAAAAGGTCTTACTATCCTGCAAACAGCAAGCTTGGCGCCTCTCAGCGAAAGGGACAATATGCTAAAAGAGGGCATAAAGACAATAATGCAGGGCTACTATACAATGGGAAAAAGAACAACTGAAACTCTTTCAAACCAGGCAAAAAATTTAGTTTCTGTTGGAGTTATGTTGCCAATGATGTCACTCATACTTTTGCCAATGATTTCAATATTTCTCCCAAACATGGTTAATGTGCCAATGCTGATATTTATTTACGATATTCTTTGTCCAGCATTGCTCTTGCTTTTTGCCATGAACTTTGCGCTAAATAGGGTGCAGGTTAACACAATCGACTTATCTCTTTCACCAAAATTCAAGAAGATGCCGCCAGCAGTATATGTAATATGTGCAAGTATTGCGGTACTCATTTGTGGGTTTGGTCTTATTCAATTTTTAGGCCTAAACATGAGTTCAAGAGAGGATATTGTAAAGCAATACTCACTTGGTAGCTTAATTGCAGCGTGGTGCGTGCCTTTTGGCATGTTCTTAGCAATAGAAGTTTACTTGTTATTCTATGTTAAACTTAATGAAAAAATATGGCTTGAGATGCGCGAGGTTGAAGATGATATACCACATCTTCTTCAGGTTGTAAGCAGTTACCTTGTGCTTAACAGGCCAATGGAAAGTATAATCGAAGATGTTAAGGAAGATTACATTAGACATGGCTTTAAGAGACATGCTGTAGTTAAGATATTTGGCGAAATAACTGATGCTCTTTATAACACAAAAAAGACACTTGCGGACTTTGTTGATACTAAGCTACCCGAAATAGTTGCCTCAAAGCGCCTTATACAGATATTTAGGCGCTTGATACACTTTTCGGAAACAGATATAAGGAATGCTGCAAAAGCGGCAAAGATGATAAGGAGTCACACGCTTTCCGTCTTTAGGCTTGACAATTACATGCAGACGCTTTTAAGTGATACAAGTGCAACCATTGAACTTTCAGGCAAAATATTAGCACCAATACTTGCAGCAACAGCCATAATAATGGCTGTGGCAATAGTGATGTCTTTAGAGTATATAATTGGTCTTATTGAGGGGGTTGGTAAAGCTTTCGGGATACAACTTTCTTTGCAGCTTGTAGAAATTTCCCAGATAATACCGCCAACTGTAGTTTTGGTTATCGTTGGCATATATCTTATACTAACAATAGTAGTCCTGAGTTTATTCCTAGCGAATGTTAAATATGGGACTGACCGTTACAAGATAGGTAAAACCATTTTCAGCAACCTTCTTGCTGGCTTCTTAATATTCAGCGCGCTTTTCTTCATCGGAGTTATGATGTTTACAACATTCATATTTGAGGGGGTGTTGACAAGATGAGCAAAACAACTTGGCAGATCATAGAAGTTATAGTTGGCCTTGCCGTAGTCGGCCTTATCTTAATGTATGTTTACTCAGCATTGAAGTAGGTGTTTGTATGCAGGCAATAGAAGTGGTGATATTCTTTATTTTTGCGTTTGCGGTTGGCATGGTGGTGTTAGCTTTTATAGTGGGCATTGACTTCAGCGGGCTTCAAAAATCAATTACATGCCTTTTCATACCTGATAGTTGCAAAGGACCTATGAATGACATTCAATACCAGCAGTTTTTCATTGAAATGTCAAAATGCTGGAAATCGTGTGCTTTTGGCGCCAGAGATGCAAATTGCGGTGTGTATAATGTAAAAACCGAAAAGATTACTGGCGAAACATTTGACCTAAATGCGCTAAAAGCATACTTTAAAAAGAACAAAGTATGCGAGGACTGCAACATAATTATAAAGAATGAGCCATTGGTTTTTCCGGCAATAGTTGAACTTTCGTGTTCAGATGACCTAAACAGCATAATAATCTCAAACTGAAGAATGAATGCCGAAGCAAAGTATTAAATTTTAATAATTCATTATAAATTAAGAACTTATGGATGTGAGCGCATGGTAACGAAAACAACCTTGCTTATTTTTATCTTACTCGCTTTTTTTCTTGCTGGGGCGTATTCAGATGAAACAAAAGTAATAAGTGCCTCGATTTACTATGACATAAATTTTTTGAATGTTGAATTGGTGGAAATAAAGGCAATTTATGGTTATGTTAGTGTTGAAGAGTTTCCAGGCAATGCCACCTTGTTTCTTCTTGCCGGAGATGGGCAAGAGCTTTACAAAGGAAGGTTCGGTTTTATAGAGCCAATACTTGTTGTTAGCCCACCGAGAGCCGATATTAACTATAACGCAAATGCTGGAACTGGAGTTATATATCCTAATGATACAATAAAGCAAATATTCTTGCCATACTTTGAAGACGCTGCTAAAATTAGAATTGTTTTTGACATCAATAAGGAAATCGTATTTGACATAAAAGAGCGCCTATGCAACAGGAATGGAATATGCGACAAGGAGGAAAGCACAATATCTTGCTCTGACTGCAAGCCAAATGAGAAAGATGGCGTTTGTGTTGCTCATAATGATGGCGTTTGTGATCCTGATTGTCTCATCGGTGTTGACTCTGACTGCTTGAAAATTCCGCCAAAGGCAACCCCAACTATGCAAGAAACAACAAGTACATCACCTATTGGGCGAAAGGATGAGCAAGGCTTAGGTATACTGCCATATGTTTTCATAGCAGTGGCATTGCTTGTGGTATTTGCTTTCATTTACCTAAAGAGAATTAAAGGTGATTAAGATGGCTGATACTTCGCAGGTAATTTCTGCAGCCATAGTAGTTGGGCTTTTCTTTGTTGCACTCTTTGCTGTTGAGATAAGCAGGTATCAGCATGTTGCCCAGCAGACAAAAGAAATGGAAACATATGCTGAAGAAAGGCGCTTTGAGGAAAGCTTCGATGCCCTGCTCAAGATGACAGAACCAAGAACAAAAGAAACTATCGGGGAGTTGTTTGCAAACTGCGCATACTACGGCGCAGAAGATAAAAACTATGGCGGCATAATGGTTAATTGCCGCGATGTTTTAGAGGAACTCTTTGACAGCTTTTACGGGCATGAGAATTACTATGCTAAGGTACCTCAGCACAGCAGTGACATAAACAAAGGCGTAGAAATATATTTCATTGTTGATTCTTCACAAAGCATGACCGATGACATAAGCAAGATAGGGCAATCAATTGTATATATTACAAACAATTTTACAGGTGATATAAACTTCCATATTTATACTCTTGCCTCAGTAATGACTGTTTCACAGTGCTCTATGCCAAATGTTGAATGCAAAGTAATTCCAGCATCAGACCTGCAAAATCTTTGTCAGCAAGCAGGCATACCTCCCGAGCATTGTGTTCTGCAGGAAGCTTATGGCTTGGGGGTTGCCTGGGTTGCACAAAATTTGCCTATTGATTCAGAAAATGTCCGTATTCTGATTCCAATGTCTGATGAGCTCTCATGCTCTGATGAGTTCATATACCAAGGCGTTTCATACGGTGGCACGGCTTATGCTGACAAAAGCATAGATTTTGGTATTAATTCAGCAAAGAACCACAAAAACCTTTATGCTTACCCAATCCTTTGTGATCCGCTAAATGTTAACACTCCAAACTCATTGCCTCAGGTGCATGATGAAAATGCGATAATAGAAGATATGAACAGGTTAGCAAATGCTCTGCATGGTGAGTTTATTGACTTCTCTAAAGGATACTCACAATCTAAGCTTGACCTTGTTCTTGAGAAAATGATTTTCGGCTCCACGGTAAAAAGAGAGGGCTTGATAGAGATAGGCACAAAGAAAGAAACTGCTGAACGCTACTCATTTGATCGTGTAGTGCTTATGCCAAGCAGAAAACCAGCCCACATTACATTGTGGATCTACAAGGAAAGAGTGCCACATCAAATGAAAACCGTTGTTGTAAAGATGCCCCCAATTGCAATAATAAATGCAGACCCAAGGGTTTTGGCTCAAGAACCCTACACTACAATCCTTGATGGCTCTGCCTCTTATGACCCTGATGGTGGCGATATTGTTTCTTATGAATGGGATATAAACGGCACAATTGTGAGCACACAACAGAGGTTTTCATACACATTTTCACAGCCAGGGCAATACACGGTTAAGCTGACTGTTACTGATGATGAAGGCCAAAAGGGCTCTGCAACTATAACTATTATTGTTGGCAAAAAGCCAACTTTTGAATTTATATTTGTTCCAGTGAACTGGTCTGGATCAAATGCAAGCTTTGAATCAACTGCAAGGGCACATTTTAAGGCTTTCGTGGATGGCGCCCGCCTTGACAATTGTCAAAATAACTACTCAATTGTTATAATACCGCCTGACTCTCACAATTGTTCAGTTTCTTTGCTTAATTCTTGTATGCGGGAAAGCATGCGCTTCGATGTCTTTAACCAGATTTTAAAATGTGTACAAAATGCGGGCTATACAATAAATTGGGCAAGCATGCGTATTGTAGCCATTACAAAAAGCGATATTTGTTTCTACATTCCGCACGCTGAATATGGCATAATCGGCTTTACAGAGTTTGGTACTTATCCCACAGTCTGCGAAGCCGGCTATAATGAATGCTCTGCGCATGAACTAGGACACCAATTTTACTTCTGTGAGCAATATCACCAAGGGGCATGGCATGGCCAAAATTCACGGCTTTCTTCAATCGGTGGTTGTAAAAACAAGTATCCTGACGGCACGAACCATTGCTCTGCATATGGTTCTCTCACAACAAATTGCCCAGAATATCCAGGTAATTTGCCTGACTGCCTTGGACGAAAAATACTTGTTGGAAGTTCAGTTGGGAGAAGCATAATGGGTCCTGGCGGAGTACCAGCGCCGAGGTTGTTTGACTGCTTTGAAGAGCCAGTTATAAGGAGTGCATTGAAATGCCCATAACTTTTCTGGGTTTCAAGATTGGCCAGAAAGGAAATATTTTGGCCTTTATTGTAATAGCAATAATCTCACTTGTTTTTATACTCATCCTTACAAGACATGAGCCAATTAGCATTCCAAAGGATATAAATACCGAAACAAAAGTGGAGACAATAACAATGGAAAATGCAGTGCGTTCTGTAAGGCAAAGCATACAGAACTTCTCTAAAGAAGGCCTTTCTGTGCAATCCAACCTTTGGGTTTGCAACATTTTTATGCCACCGGTTGCAAACGAAATTGACACAAACGGAGTTTTTTTGATAAGCAAGGAGCTTGGCGGTTGTTTCAGGAGAATCAATGAAGAGGTTGGTTACGAATATAATTCTGATTTTAATGTAACTCTCGGGCTTTATGATGGCAACACTTTCCAGGAACAGCTTGACAGAATGATGTCATTGCCCAATGATCGCTTTGATGTTAATATTTCGTATGTTGTTGCCGGTGCAAAGATTGAAAGCGGCGAAAGAAAATTTTCAAACAGTTATGCTCTGTCGTATCCTTACAGGACTTGGCATGCTTACAAAAAATACCTTGAGTGGGGGCAAAATTACCTATCAATTCTTGGTGCTGATGTTTGTGAGGAGCTGAGGAAAGCAAAAGGCCCCTGCCTTTTTGTTAGCAAAGCAGATCCAACATATCACATAGTAGTAACAGATGACTATGTACGGTCCAAGATAGACCTAAATGATGTAAATATTGACACTGCACTTGACAAGCAGCTTGATTATTTGAACCAGATAATGAACCCAATTGGCTTTGAATGTGAATACGAAAAGATTGCTGAAAAGAAAGACCTTGCAATAAGCAGGGACCAGAATTGTGTTACTCCAGGCTGTTTAGGCCTTCAAATTCAGGAATACAATGTCGAAGGTGCTTGTGGCACTCAGGATGAAAGGCATGGCACAGCTTGCCCACCAAGGGAAGCTCTTGGCCCTTGGGTAGCACCACCTGTGGGCACCGTTGAGCACAACTACACAAAATCCTGCACTGCGGGCGAGTGCAAAATAGAAATAGTTGGCGCTAACCCTTATGTTGCTTTTACAGTAAAATTCAAGTGCAGAGATACCACAAGAAGTATAGCCATGGAACACAGAGTTGAGCCATATATGCTAAATATTGGTGTTTATGCAAACATAGTCCGAGTATGCCCACCAACAGAAATACCTCTAGAAAAATAACGATTTGCTTATATTTTTAAACTAAGAAAACATAAATATTAAAGAGGGGATCAGAATAAAACTGCCATTATTCGGAAAGAAAAAGGAAGAAGAAGAGGTTTCAATCGAGCTGGGCAAAAGTTCGTTTCCAGGGCTTGAAGGCAATATTGGCTCACCTTCTCCTTTTCTTAAAGACGAAGAGCAACAAGATATATTTTCAGAGCTTGAGTCACAGTTAGAAGAGGACTACCCAAAAGCCCAAACAAAAGAGAAAAAAGAGGTTTCAAATGTAAAGAAAGAGCTTCAAAAAGCGCTTGAAGTACCCACAGAGGAGAGAATCACAACATCTGCTGAGGTCCAGCAAAAGACAACCTCTGCTAACAGTTCGAGCTCGTTTAGCAGCAGCTCAAGTTCACTAGACGAAAGAATCGCTGCAATAAAAAAAGAGCTTGGCCTAATTTAAACAAGAACTAATTTAACCTTTTTCAACAATACTATTTTAATGTCAGAACTATGGACTGAAAAGTATGCTCCTGAAAAATGGCCTGATTTTATAGGAAATGGGCAAGCAGTGTTGAGGGTCAAAGAATGGGCCAACTCATGGCAAAATGGAAAGCCGCAAAAACCAATTCTATTGCACGGCCCCGTAGGTAATGGAAAAACAACGCTTGCTCATCTTTGCGCGAAAGAAATGGGCTGGCAGCTATTTGAAATGAATGCCAGCGATTTCCGCACAAAGGATTTGATAGAAAAATTTGCAGGTAATGCTGCACAAGGCGCCTCGCTTTTTGGCTCATTGCGCCTCATCCTTCTTGATGAGATAGATGGTTTGCAACCGCAGGATAAAGGTGGTGCCGAAGCCATAGCGAAGCTAATCAAGAGTTCAATGAACCCCATTATATTAACAGCAAATGATATTTACGAAAACAAAAAGCTTCTCCCAATCAGGGCTAGCTGTGAAATAATAAAGATGGACCGGGTTATGCATACGCAAATATTCTCATTGCTAAAAAAGATTTGTACAGCAGAGAATCTTGTATTTGAAGAAGCAGCAATTGAACTTTTGGCAAAAGAATCTTCTGGAGATGTAAGAGCAGCAATCCTTGACCTGCAGACCCTATCCTTTGCAGGTGGAATTACTATTGATGCTGTGAAGCATTTGAGCTACAGAGAAAGGGAACAGAACATATTTAATGTCCTTGCAATGATAATGCGCGCAAAGACATTTAAAGATGTTCAAAAGGCAAGGGCACAATCAGATGTTGATGATGAATTACTTACTGCCTGGGTTGCCGAGAACATTCCATTGCAGTATGATTCTGCTGACACAGCAAAATCACTAAACTATGTTTCACTAGCAGATGTTTTTGAAGGCCGCATACTGAAAAGGCAGTATTTTGGGCTTAAGCGCTATGTCTCAGAACTTTCCACTTCTTGTGCTGTCTTAAGCCGAAGCAAGGAATACCATGGGTGGGTTAAATATCAGTTTCCGAAGGTTATAAATGAACTGAGCAAAAGTGCTGAACAAAGAGCCATAAAGAGAAGCATATGCAAGAAGATTTCTTTGCTAATAAATGAATCTGCAAAAAGCGTTTCCCAAAACGAGCTTCCACTAATAATGCTCCTTTTTTCTGATAAAGCCCGTGCGGCCGCATTGACTGCCTTGTTCGGCTTCGATGAAAAAGAGGTTTCTTTCTTATTGCCAAAGGAAAAGGCCGAAGATGTTCAAGAAATATTAGATGGGGCTGAGGATATAAAAGCCAAATTAGTTATGGACAAGATCAACAAGCAAACCAAAATTGGAAAAGCACGCATAAAATGAAAATTATTTTTTGCCTAATTTTACTGCAAAAGCTTTGACAAATTCAAGCTTTTTTTCTTCATTGGCATCATATTGGAAGTCAACACGCGTGTTTGGGTTGAAAGGGCTTTCAACAAAGAATGATATTATGCCTGTATGATAAACGCAAACACCATTTGAACAGCATTTTGGAATTTCTTCGTTAGTGCAATTCCAGTCTTCTATTTTTTTGATACGGATACCTTCAAGGCTTTCTCTGCTCAAGCCAGAAACCTTTAGGAAGTTCTTATGTGCAGCACCTTCATAAAGCTGGAAATCTGTATAGCTAAGATATGCTGTGTTTGTCTCCTTTTTGTTAAAACTTATGCTTGTTAATTTAGCGCCACCCACACCCAATGGAATCTCGCCCAAAACCAAATATTCAGTATTTTTGTCTTTAAGGTGATTAATGCTCTTAATTGTTTCAAAGTATGGTTCACACTCCAAGCTGTTTAAATCTAATCTTCTGCGGTATTTTTTTTCGCACTCTGTTTGTGTCACAAAACGGGATTTTCCATCACCTGAAAGGCTGACTTCCCCATGCATTAATACGCGTATGCCGCAGTTCTCATCCTTGCCTTTTTCCAGAATCAAGTCAGCGTTGCAATCTTTTATTGAACTCTTACCATTTGACAAAGTTTTTGTAATCTCAAAAATTATATTAAAGTTTGCGTCATCATTGTAAAAGTATAAATCGCACGAAATTCGCCCTTCACCAATAAATACTTTTTTATTACAGCTCAGTTCGTTTGCGTCAAAAAGCAAAAGTCCGCATTCCTTAATAATGTTTAAATCCTCTGATGAAAGCGTTAAGCCAACGCCTTTTGAAAGTTCCTCAAAAGGTGCAACATAGAGTAAAATGTGAAAGAAGTAGAAAAAGAAGAGAGCAAAAACAATCAAAATTACTGCTGAACCAAGGATTTCCTTCATAGTGACACCCAAAAATAGTTGTAAAGCGCTAGAAAAAGTATTAGGTTGTAGGTTCCATGGAGCCACATGGCAGATACGAGGCCTTCCTTTAAGAATTGCTTTCCAATTATTATTCCAACCAGAAATGTTGCCATTATAATGCCAACATCTCTAACTGATAAAACTGTACCAAGAGTATGAGCTATGCCAAAGGCAAAAGAACTAAACAACAAAGCAGCTAATGCGGCATGCTTAAAGTTTAAGCGCTCAAGAAACTTCTTAGTTTGGTTTAGCATAAACCACCTAAACACAATTTCTTCTAAAATGGGCGCAGTTAAAAGAATAATGAACACAGATCTGCTGCTATAACCAATGTCGCTAACATTTTCAACTTCAGCACCAAAAGCATAGTAAAAAAATAAACCTACAAGGAATACTATAAGAAAGCACATTAGCAAAGGATTGCCCAACTTAGAAAAAAAGCCAAATGTCTTGGCAGCAGCTTTCTTTAAATCGCCAACTTTGTTTTTCTCTAAGGCCACTATCCCGAAAATGCAACAAAAAAATGAAATAAATAATGCTAAACCAAAAAAACCGCCAAGAAATGAAAGATACAGCAATACAAGTGCAATTATAAAAAGCGCTTTTTGATGCAAATCAAACCCTTCTGGCTCGTTCATCAATAAGCACCTATATCCCCATCTCGAGCGCAACTACAGGCATATCCAAGTTGAAGTTTTTCAGGACCTCTTTTCTCAAAACCCCAAAAATAGCACTCTTTCCCCCTATTAACGCTCTGGCACAAAGGCCTTTTTCAAAAGACTCATGTTCTATTTTTTCAACCTTGTACTTATACCCCATAGCACAACAGATTGAATCAAATATTGCTTTAATTTCATTGAAGTCCGCTTTAGAGTGTGAAATTGCTATAGAGACAAGCTCCTTCTCCTCAACGAACTCTTCATTTCCCGAGCTTTTTTTCAGTGCAACTTTTCCAACCTCAAATATCTTGTGTGGGTACTCACGGTGCTTATTTCTCGAAAGAACAGCAAGAAGTTCTGGAAGTATGCTTCTCCTAAAGACAGCATACTCTGTAGAAAGTGGGTTCTCAAGCTCGACAAGGCCTTCTTCTGGAAGCATCACATTCGTGCTTTGCCTTTCTTTTGAAGTCAGTGTGAATGTGAGCACTTCCTGCAGTCCCAGGCCAATGCAGGCCTCTCTTAGTGCTGTTATGTGGGAGCGCAAAGGTAGCTCAGAACCTTTGGATGGCACCTGCACCTGAGCTGGCCTAATCTTGTTGTAATCTGCAGCTATGAGTATGTCTTCTATTATGTCAACAGCATGCATTATGTCTGCCCTGTAAGAACAATATTTGAACTCAAAGGCCTTATTCTTTAATGAGCAGTCCATTCTCTTCATGCTTGCATACTTCTTAATATCCTCTTTTCTGAATTCCATGCCAGCGATATTTTCAATAAGATCGCTCGCAACACTTATTCTTTTAGTTCCAAGCATGGGCGTAATTATTTTTTTGTCTTTGTACTCAACTATGACGCTTTCTATTTTTGCGCCCCTGTCGTGCAATGCTGCACAAATTATGTCTAAAGCGGTGTTTATTGTTTTCTGGTCAAAGCCAGTGACATCAACAAATAGATTTCTTGTATTAGTTGTAACCTTGCCTGAATATTCTGAGTTTATTATTGGCGGCATTGAAAGAACTTCGCCTTTCTCATCAACAAGCAGTGGATACTTTTCATAATCCCTTAACAGCCTTCCATATTCTTGCCCTTTTGGGTGCTGCTTAATAATTTCATCCAAGCTAAGCTCTTCGCTAAAGTCCAAAGGCACAAACTTTGTTTTAGGGTCTGCAGCATAATACCTAAGATTTCCGCAAACCTTATCATAGTCAAAAAGGCCTATTGCAATTTCTTTTCTTTTTCTTCCGAATGTTTCGCATATTTTCTCCTGTAGCTGGATCATCTGCTTTAGTAAATGCTCTGTAACCTTTACATTTTTTGCAATTGCATATGCACCTTTAGGCCTTATGTTGGTGAGCTTTGGGTCTACAGTAACCTTCACATCGCTTTTTTTGACTTTGAACTTTGGCACACCTTTTTTTATCCCATAGAAACCCTGAAGCTCCCTAGCAATTCCTTCAACGCTTAGAAGATCAGGCCTGTTAGTGTCTTTTATCTCAACCTTGAGCAGATCTTCTTGAATGTCTTCAATATCTGATTTAACGAAAGGCATTGCCCTTTCTTGCAACTCCTCATTGCTGAGCTTTTTTCCTAAAAGCATCTCAAGGTCTTTTTTGCTTATTTCAATCGTTGGCATTTCATAACCTCACAATCTCATGGTTTCTAAGCCATTCAAGGTCTGTGCTGAATAAATCCCTCATATCATCTATGCCAAGCTTAAACATTGCTAACCTGTCAATCCCAAGGCCCCATGCAAGCACATTGCATTTTATGCCTAACGGCCTTACTACCTCTGGCCTAAATAGGCCAGCACCCCCGAATTCAATCCACCCAAGCCCGGGGTGCTTTGCCGAGAGCTCAACGCTTGGCTCTGTGAATGGGTAATAATCTGGCTTGAACCTAACCTCATTAGCACCAGCAATTTCTTCTGCAAATTCCTTAAGCATTCCAAGAAGGTGCCTAAAGCTTAGGTCAGCAACTATTATTCCTTCAAGCTGGTTGAATTCCATTAGGTGTGTCTTATCTATCTTATCAGGTCTGTAGCATCTAGCTATTGCAAAATATTTTTGGGGAATTTCAACGCCTTTAACCATCTGCCTTGCGCTGTGTGCTGTGCCATGCGCTGCCGGCATAAGGCGCCTTGCAAGCTCAGCATTCCATTTGTAACCCCAGCCGCTGCTACCTGTTTTAGCACCATTTTCATGTGCCCCCTTAACAGCATTCACTATCTTCTCCTCTGGAAGTTTTCCATGCTTTGGGCTCTTGAGCCGAAATGTGCTTGCCCAGTCCCTCGCTGGGTGATTCTGCGGCTGGAACAGCACATCAAAGTTATAAAACTCTTCCACTATTAGCGGGCTTTCCATCTCCTTGAAGCCAAGGGCAATAAGCTTTGCTCTAACCTCATCAAGAAACCTTGTATATGGCTGTTTTTTTCCCAAAAAAAACCTCTGAACTTGTGCATCCAGGTTATACTCCCTTTTGCTTATCTTCTTTGATATCTCAATGGCTTTTAGGCCTTTTTCATTTATCCTTGCGAAAAGAACAATTTTCTTTCTTCTTTCCAAGAGACCTCTTCTGGCTGCATCTTCAAACTCAGGGCTTTTTTCATCGACTTTTCTAAAGTTTTTTACTTCAGCTAATAGCTGTTTTATTTTGTCTTGAGCAAAATATTCCTTTTCGAGACCGGTAAGAGTTACCTTCCTCTCCTCACTGAGCACAATTAGATTGTTGCGCCTAAGCTTACCAAAAGCTGCATCAAATTCAATTTTGCTCAAGCCGCTTTCTTTGAGCAAAGAGCCGAAATCCGCGTTGCCGCCAAGCTTTTGGAGTGCCCCTAAAAGCTTTTCTTCAGGAAGGCCTTCAGAAAGCGCTTTGAGACCTTTCTCTGTAAGTATTGCCTGTTCCTCTTCTCTCTTTTCAAGCTCCACAAGGCCTTTTTCCCCAAGCCATGCAAGAGCCCTACGCACAGAATCTATGTTCAATGATGACTTTTCTGCAACTCTGCTTTCATCTAAAGCAGAGCCGTCCTTTAGAGCTTCAAGCGCAATAACTTCAATTTCGCTAAGTGCCTTTGCAATATCTTCTACACTTTTCATCCTAAACCAACACACATAGCTTAATTGTTGCTTTCACATATATCTAAACGGTTGAATGTTTATAATCTTTTTCTGTATGGAAAACATTTAAAAGGGGTAAAAGTATTATTCTTGCATGGCTTCACTTACAGAAGAACGCTTCTACGTTGAACCGCCTTATCATTACAGGCCCGCAGTGGCAGAACTTCTTGTAAAGTTAAGAGTAACCACATCCGGTTTTATTGCAGATTTGCTTTATCTTGACCATAAAAAGTGCATAAACATAGAAAGATATTCCTCAGATAGTATACTTTTGAAGCTAGTAAGCAAATAGAATCTACATCCTTCTGAACGTAGTATATGGGACTTTCTAATTCTTTTGCCAAATTATCGCAAGGGGTACATGTTGATAACTCGTGACAATTTAGTTTCCTTTGAAAGTTGGGAGTATATGAAGTCTTTGTTTTCACCGGATTACGAGCTAAAATCTGTTTTTGAATATGACAAAGTAAGTCGAACTGTAAAGTTAAAGAGCCCCTATGGAAGTAAACCACCCGAAATCAGCCATACTTACTATAGCACCAATATACGCGAACCTCTTTATACTCCGCCATC
The DNA here is from genome assembly GCA_038886995.1 of Candidatus Iainarchaeum sp. Classification (GTDB taxonomy): domain Archaea; phylum Iainarchaeota; class Iainarchaeia; order Iainarchaeales; family DTGL01; genus DTGL01. The sequence continues at coordinate 3,686 of JAWALG010000001.1, read as the reverse complement.
TAGAACTAGCTTTTTAGACAGCGTAATCTATCGCGTTTTCCTTCAGAATAGGGAATTTAAGGAACACAGAAATGCTTGGTTGAATTTCAAGGATTTTGTTTGTAAATACTCTGAGCTTGAGGACAAGTCGCTACAGTATTATGAGCTTTGGGGAGAATTTTACTACTATGCGCTAGCTGTTGGCGCGATAAAAAATCCACTGCTTGGTTAGTTATTTCTTTACTGGGAATATCGGTAGCACGTTTTTGTTGTATGTTTCGTTTAGAATCTGCGCTATTCCAAGATAAACGGCTGAAAGGCCGCATATTATGCCCTCATAACCAGCAACCTTTGTTACAGTTGCATTGCCAGTGAAGTCGCCAGCAGCTAGCAAGAAAAACAAAATTGTTAGGGATGCGAAAACAAACTGTAATGCTCTGTTTGTTTTGAGCGTGCCCATGAACATCAACAAAGTGAAAAGGCCCCACATGAAAAGGTAAAAGCCCATCGCGGTTTTGTCAGTTTCAGCAGCCCAACCAATCTTCGGAAGCACAATTAAAGCAACAAGCGAGAGCCAGAAGAGCCCATAAGAAGTAAATGCAGTTGCGCCAAAAGTATTCTTATTTTTGAACTCCATAATTCCTGCAATGACCTGTGCAAGGCCACCGTAAAAGATTCCCATGCCGAGGATCATTGAACCTAAACCGAAGAAACCTGCATTATGCAAGTTCAGTAGCACTGTTGTAAGCCCGAAGCCCATAAGGCCTAATGGTGCAGGATTTGCAGCATTATCCATTTTTACACCCCCCAATTTTTATTCAATGTTTTTAAGCAGTAGTAACCTTTCCCTTCAGCCCTTCAGCAATGTCAATTTTCGGTAGCCCAACAATCATTTTTCTAAGCGAGTCCATTAACTTTTTCTTTGCACTTGTTTTCACCAATGCATTTTCAAGGACATCATTTAGGGTTAAAACAGGAATGACTTTTATCTTTTTCAACTCCTCTTTTGGTATCACTATATCTGCGAGGTTAGCTTTAGGTATTATGACTTCTTTGAAGCCTGCCTTTATTGCTGCTTCTATCTTTGGTGTTATGCCACCTACCGGAAGCACTTCACCTCTTACTGACAATGAACCAGTCATTGCAACGCCTTGTTTCACAGGTATTTTTTCGAGTGCTGAAATCACTGCAGTGGCAACGCTTACAGAAGCAGAATCACCTTCAACCCCCTCATAGGTTTGGATGAATTGTATGTGCAGGTCATGCCTGCTTATGTCTTTGCCACTGACTTTCTTAATTATTGCTGACACATTCTGCACAGCTTCCCTGGCAATTTCACCAAGCTTGCCTGTTGCAATTATTTTGCCCTCTTCTCTTGAAGCAGCAGGTGCTATCTCTGCTTCTATTGGCAATACTAAACCAGCAGAGCCATCAGGGCTTACAGCAAGGCCATTTACCCTGCCAATGGCCGAGCCTTCTGTTATGTAAACTTCATAGTCCTTGCGGAATTCTATTAGCTTTTCCATAATTTGCTGCTCAAGCGTAACTGCTGAAAGCTTCGCTTCGATTATGTCTGCTCTTTCCACGAATTCTTTACCTTTGCTTTTAGCAATATCGCCAGCAGCCCTTACAAGACCGCCAAGGTCTCTAAGCTTTAGTGTAAGGCGGTCTTTCCTGTGAGCTCTTTTTTTTGCTTCAAGAATTATTTCATCAACAGCTTCTTTTGTGAAGTGAGGTATTTTTCCGTCTTTTTTCACTTCTTGGGCAACAAACCTTACAAGCTTTGCCCTGTTTTCAGGTGTATCAGGCATATCAAGGTTTAGGTATATCTCATAGCCATATCCCCTTATCCTTGATCTTAGTGCAGGATGAACCCTTGCCAGGTCCTCATAATTGCCAGCGGCAACAAGAACAAAGTCACATGGCACTGGCTCTGTGCGAACCATAGAGCCAGAGCTTAACTCGCTCTGGCCTGTTATCGCGTATTTCTTTTCCTGCATTGCTGTTAGCAATTCTTGCTGCGATTTCATAGAAAGTGAGGCAATTTCATCTATAAAAAGCACTCCCTTATGTGTTCTATGAATCATGCCTGGCTCAACACGCAAGTGTGCAGGCGTTCCTAAGCCGCCGCTTTGCAGTGGATCGTGCCTAACATCACCAAGCAGGGCACCTGCCTTTGCACCAGTTGCTTCTATAAAAGGCGCAGTAGTTTTTCCAGAGTTGTCTACAAGGAGCTTTGGAGTTGTTATTGCTTCCCTTGACTTCATCTGGGAACTCAAGGCAGCTGCTATAAGAATGAATCCGCCAAGTATTAAAAGTGCTGCATAAACAACATCAGGTATCCACTTGAGCTGCCATATCACAAAGCTGAAGATGAACCAAAGCAAAGGCAAAAGCAAGGAAAAGAGGCGCATTGAGCTGTCTGCACGCATTGCTTCTATACGCTCCTCGTTCACAATCTCTTTGCCTTGGCCGGCCTTCACAACCCTGATTTTCGGATTATTTGAATCAATGGGGTTTGGATAAACAAGTATGTCCTCGAGCTGTTCCACAGGCATTATTTCAGCCATTGCTTGAGCAAGCATGCTTTTTCCTGTGCCTGGTTGTCCAATAAGCAAAACATTTCTGCGCTGTGCTGCCGCCTTTTTTATAAGCTCAACTGCTTTTTCCTGCCCTATGACCTGATCATATAAGTTTTCAGGCACAGGCACTTCTGCCGTAGTTTTGTAGTTTTCAGGAATATCCATAAGGAACCAGACTCGTAATACATTTTAAGATTGAAAAGTTAAAAAGGTTTATCATTGTTGTTTTTTCTACTGGCTGATGCCTCTAGGCAACCCACAGAACTTTATGATTGCAACGCAAGGCAGGATTGAAAACCCATTCATAATATTCTTAAGCTATCTTCTGGTACCGACTATAATTAACATGTTTCTTTTGTTTTTTGTTATAAAAATTTTTTACAGAGAGCATTTTAGGAGTGGCTACTTGTTCCACGGACGAGAACAGATAAAAGACAAACAGTTAGCTTCAATAGCCAGGTTTTCTTTGTCCGCTTTGTTATTTCTCATATTCATCAAAATTTTATCATCCTTTTTAGGCCTTGGTTTCACAATAGAGCTTGTCCACATTACCATTTTTGTTGCAGCTGTTGCACTTGCCTTTAGCAACAAAAGAATTTTTATAATAAAAAAGGTTGACTGGCATACGCTAATTTACTTTGCAAGCATGTTTGTACTGATGCAAAGCGTTTGGGACACTGGTTTCTTTCAATCTGTGCTAAATGACTTGCACTTGGATATCTCCTCTGTTCCAATTATTTTTGCAATAAGTGTAATTTTGAGCCAGTTTATCTCAAATGTTCCTTTGGTTGCGCTCTTTATACCAATACTTTCCCATGCAAACGCCTCATTGACTGAGCTTATGGCTTTGGCTGCAGGCAGCACAATCGCAGGCAATCTGAGCATACTTGGTGCGGCAAGCAATGTTATAATAATACAAAACGCAGAGAAAAGAGCCAAAGAGTCATTATCTTTCTTTGAGTTTTCAAAGATTGGTGTTCCACTCACACTGTTGAATATTTTGGTTTATTGGCTATACTTTGCAATACTTTAAAAAATCTCTTCCCATGAATGAATTTATGCATAATGAACGGCAGCACACCTTAAAACTTGCAAGGGAAAAATTTTCCAAGGAATGTACCTGTT